>NZ_LOVS01000010.1:0-34415 GCF_001523835.1 Burkholderia sp. ABCPW 14
ACCTGACCGAGTTGAAGCACACCGCTCGATGCAAGCTCAAGCGCGGCCAGAAGCGCAAATCGATCATCGCTGCTTGCTGGAAGCAAGCCGAGCTTTGGTGATGTCATGATTTACGTAATTCTCAATAAGCCGCTGAAGTAGAAATAAAAATCTTGGTGGGCCCGATGGGTTTCGAACCCAAAAACGAGGGTTTCGCAGGGGGCCGACGGGGCGTAAGGCTTTGTTTTTTATGGAGATTAAGACCAAGACATGCCCCTTCACTGCCCTCATTCCTCCCCATATTCCTCCCCAAATCGTGCCAGCGTTACGACGCTATTACGACCAACGCCACTCGCCGACTTGGGAGTGCCCTCAACTGGGTTTGAAGACCGAACTCGCCGTACGGAAGGAAGATCAGTTGACGGGCTTAGAATCGATGATTTCATACGGATTACATATTCTCATATTTTTAGTCACATCAACAATTCTAATTAGTTACTCATAAATCTACCCCTAAAATTAAATGACGCCCATATTTTTGGTAGCTCCCATTTTCCGCAGGTTGCAGATAAAAAAACAAAACATATCATATAAATTGATCCTTGAATGTCTCGTCGAACAGGATCAAAACCGCCATCAATAGCCAATGGAGGATGATCATGCTCCTGAAAAATATAACCAAAGAATATGCATTTGTTGCAAAAATCGATGTATCCGACCTCGATGCGAGCTCTGATTGGTATCAAAAAAACCTTGGACTAATACCGGATAGCCGGTATGACACTCCATCATGGAGGCAATTTAATTTACCCGACCTCAAGCGAGTTGCTCTCGGACTCAACTTCGACGCGACGAATGTCGGAACAGGTGGCGCCGTTCTTACATTCGTGGTAAATAACATCGATAACGCACGCCAAAATCTCATCGAGAACAAGGTTCCTGTGACCAATATAATCGATGTAGGCCATGGCGTGAAACTGTGTTTCTTCCAAGATCTGGACGGGAATTCACTGAGCCTTCGCCAGAACTCCGCCTCTCAACCGCTGGCAGAAAAGATTGGCTATTAGTGTGTAGGCCGTTTTAGGGCATTACTGCACAAACCAATTTGTGACGCCCCGGCCGCTCGGCCGGGGCAATGGAAACGCTACTTCTTTTCGGGCGCAATACCCCAACACTGTCCCGCTTGCTCGTATTCGGGAATCGCCTCGGGATTGTGTTTGCACTTATCGATCGTATCGAGAGCAATCTTGTACCGCTCAACAAGGGGATCGGCAATCGCGGCGATATATGCGTCGCGAGTTTCCTTGTCCGGAGTGTTGCAATCTCCTCCCATGTGCTCGGCCGTCGGCCGTGCGCCCCCGATAGTCTGGAATAGACGCACATCCCAAAGGGCGACGCCGTTCGGCCCTGAAACCGTCGTCTCGTATTCAGGCGCATGTATTGGGCGCCGCTGCTGAAGGCGATTGGCATCCGCTACCGGCGCCCATACAACATGCGCCATAGCTACGCGACGGCGATGCTGATGGTCCGCATGACGCCTGCGTTCTGCGCAAAGCAGCTTGGGCACAGCGTGGAAATGTTCCTGACGACCTACGCGAAGTGGATCGATGGAGAGCAGAACGAGTTGGAGATGGCGAGGCGTAGAAAACGCGTTTTCCTCCCCGGAACCTCCCCAGAGACGACAAAGTCCAGCCTAAGTGCTTGATTTTAAAAGAAAAGGAATGGTGGGCCCGGTGGGTTTCGAACCCACGACCAATCGATTATGAGTCGACTGCTCTAACCCCTGAGCTACAGGCCCTAAAAACGAACGCGACGCAAAAAAAGACCCGGTAACACTGGCCGGGTCGGCATTGTAACAACTAAGTAAGGGAATCGCCGCCGGATTTCTGCATCCTGGCGGCGATCGATCGGAGACGGACAATCAGTTCCCTTCGAGGAACGACTTGAGTTTGTCAGAACGGCTCGGATGACGCAGTTTGCGCAGCGCCTTCGCCTCGATCTGACGGATCCGCTCGCGCGTGACGTCGAACTGCTTGCCGACTTCCTCGAGCGTGTGATCGGTGCTCATCTCGATGCCGAAGCGCATCCGCAGCACCTTCGCCTCGCGCGGCGTCAGCGAATCGAGCACGTCCTTCACGACGTCGCGCATGCTCGCATGCAGCGCGGCGTCGGCCGGCGCGACCGTGTTGGTGTCCTCGATGAAGTCGCCGAGATGCGAATCGTCGTCGTCACCGATCGGCGTTTCCATCGAGATCGGCTCCTTCGCGATCTTCATGATCTTGCGGATCTTGTCTTCCGGCATCTCCATCTTCTCGGCGAGCGTTGCCGGATCCGGCTCGAGGCCGGTTTCCTGCAGGATCTGCCGCGAGATGCGGTTCATCTTGTTGATCGTCTCGATCATGTGAACCGGAATCCGGATCGTGCGCGCCTGGTCCGCGATCGAACGCGTGATGGCCTGTCGGATCCACCACGTCGCGTACGTCGAGAACTTGTAGCCGCGGCGGTATTCGAACTTGTCCACCGCCTTCATCAGGCCGATGTTGCCTTCCTGGATCAGGTCCAGGAACTGCAGGCCGCGGTTCGTGTACTTCTTCGCGATCGAGATCACGAGACGCAGGTTCGCCTCCGTCATCTCGCGCTTCGCCTGACGCGCCTTCAGTTCGCCCGCCGCCATCTGGCGGTTGGTTTCCTTCAGGTCCTTGAGCGGCAGCACGACGCGCGCCTGCAGGTCGAGCAGACGCTGCTGCTGTTCGCGAATCGCCGGGATGTTGCGCGACAGGATCGCGCTGTACGAATGGCCTTCGGCCGCGATCTTCTCGGCCCAGTCGAGATCGGTCTCGTTGCTCGGGAAGCGCGCGATGAACTCCGAGCGCGGCATGCCGCACTTGTCGACGACGATATGCAGGATCTGACGCTCGACCTGACGCACTTCGTCGACCTGCGCACGCAGCGTGTCGCACAGACGCTCGACGGTACGCGCGGTGAAGCGAATCGACATCAACTCGTTCTGGATCGTCTCCTGCGCCTTCAGGTACGACTTCGACTTGTAGCCTTCCTTCTCGAACGCGCGACGCATCTTGTCGAACCATTCGCTGATCAACGCGAACTTCTCGAGCGACGCGCGCTTCAGCGCTTCGAGCTGGGCCGCGTTGGCCGTCGCCTGCGCGGCGCCGTCGTCGTCTTCTTCTTCCTCTTCTTCGTCCTCTTCGGCTTCCTCGTTCTCGTTCTCGATTTCCTCGGCGTCCTTTTCGGAGAAGCCGTCGGCGTCTGCGGCGTTCGGATCGATCAGGCCGTCGACGAGCTCGTCGACGCGGCTCTCCTCGTTCGCGACGCGCTCGGCCATCGCGAGAATGTCGGCGATCGTGGTCGGGCACGCGGAAATCGCCATCACCATGTGGCGCAGGCCGTCTTCGATCCGCTTCGCGATCTCGATTTCGCCTTCACGCGTGAGCAGCTCGACCGTGCCCATCTCGCGCATGTACATCCGCACCGGGTCGGTCGTGCGGCCGAATTCGGAATCGACGGTCGACAGCGCGACTTCCGCTTCCTCCTCGACCTCGTCGTCGGACGACGCGGCGGGCGCGTTGTCGTTCAACAGCAGCGTCTCGGCGTCGGGCGCCTGCTCGTACACCGCGACGCCCATGTCGTTGAACGTGCCGATGATGCCTTCGAGCGCTTCCGTTTCCGTGAAGTTGTCCGGTAGATGGTCGTTGATCTCGGCATACGTGAGGAAGCCGCGCTCCTTGCCGAGCTTGATCAGCGCGCGCAGCTTCGTGCGACGCTCTTCGAGCTCCTCGGCCGTGCCGGGCGTGCTCGTCGCGAACGCTTCCTTCAGCAGCGCCTTTTCCTTGGCGCGGCGATCGCGCGCCTTGGCCTTTTCGCCTTTGCCCGACGCAGCGGTAGGCTGTTCGTCGCTCTGGTTTGCGTCGTCATCGACGGATACTTCGTTCAGCTTTTTCGTCATGGAGTTCGCCGTACCGGCTAAATCGACTCGCGGCTGCTGGACTACAGCCGGTTGAACCGTGGATGCTCGAGTAGCTGCCGTTTCGTCCGGCGCGGCAGCCGCTCCCCTTGCGCTTTTCGCACTCGCCCGCTTCAAAGCCGGCTTGGCCGTCTTCGCTTCGGACCTCACGACGACCCGTGATGCGCTGGCCGTCGGCGCCGGCGCAGCCTTGGCGGTGCCGGCCGCGGCCCTCTTCCTCGCAGGGTGCGCCGCGCGTGCCGAAGACGTCTTTGCGGAGGAAGCTGCAGATTTGGCCGTCGCGACCTTCACGGTCGATTCCGTCGCCTTGCCCGCCGCTTTTTTTCCGCCGGTAGTCTTTGCCATTGCGATTCTCGCCTCTGCTAAGAAAACAAACCGCTGAAAACCTTATATTATAGCACGTTGAGACAGACCCTTCCCCGGCCGGTTCACAGCCCGAGCCTTCGCTTCATGTCTGCCAGGTTCTGATGCAAGTCCTTGATTTCCGCCAATTCCTCGGAGGAGGGCGCCGACCGTTTCGAAAGGCTGTTGAGCCTGTCACGGCACACGTCGTAGCGCATCTTGAGCACCGCTGCCTGAAGCTCCTCGCCTGCGATCCGTTCCTGCTCGCGCAGACCCTCCTGCGCCACGTCGCTTTCCGGATTCTGCTGCATCAAGTCGCGGACATTTTCATCATAGACCAGAATTTCCCGGAAAATTTCGTCGTACGTGGGCGCGTTAGCCGAATTGCGTAGCACATCCGACAAAAGCCGGAACTCCGCCCCATCGCCGAGCGCGCGTGCATGGCCGATCACCTCGTCGAACAGTTCCCCGTTTCTCGGCAGCGCCCGCAGCGTCGCGAGGCTCTCGTCGTCGAGCGTCGCCGCGATCCGCGGATGCATCACCAAGTTGCGCAGCGCGCGCTTCTCGTTGTCCGTCACGCGCCGCCGCTCGCTGCGCGCGGGCGCCTGACGGGCCGGCGCGGCGATCCGTGCGTCCACTTCGACGAGCGCCGCGACTTCGTCGAACGGAATCTGCAGCCGGTCGGCGAACATGTGCATGATCTGCGCGCGCAACGCGTTCGCCGGCAGCGCCTGCAGCATCGGCTTCGCGTCGAACAGCGCCTTCGCGCGCCCCTCCGGCTGGTCGAGCTCCTTGCCCGCCATCGCCTCGTTCAGCAGGAACTGCGACAGCGGCATCGCCCGCTTCACCTGTTCCGAGAACGCATCCGTCCCGAATTCCCGCACGTAGCTGTCCGGATCGTGCTCCGGCGGGAGGAACAGGAACCGGATCGTCCGGTTGTCCGCCGCGTGCGGCAGGCACGCCTCGAGCGCGCGCCGTGCGGCGCGCCGGCCGGCCGAGTCGCCGTCGAAGCTGAAGACGACAGTGTCCGTCTGTCGCAGCAGCTTCTGCACGTGAATCGGCGTGCACGCGGTGCCGAGCGTCGCCACCGCGTTCGGAAAGCCGAGCTGCGCGAGCGCGACGACATCCATATACCCTTCGACGACGAGCGCGTACTTGTGGTCGCGGATCGCGAGCCGGGCCTCGAACAACCCGTAAAGTTCGCTGCCCTTGTTGAATAAGGGTGTCTCGGGCGAATTCAAATACTTGGGCTCGCCGCCGTCCAGCACCCGGCCGCCGAAGCCGATCACCTGCCCCTTCACGTTGCGGATCGGGAACATGATCCGCTCGCGGAACCGGTCGTAGCGGCGCGCCACGCCGCTCGCATCGGTCTTCTCGCTGACGATCACGAGGCCTGCGTCGACGAGCGAATCGTGGCGGTAATCGTCGAACGCCGCCTCGAGGTTCTGCCAGCCGTCCGGCGCGTAGCCAAGCCCGAAGCGCAGTGCGATCTCGCCCGTCAGTCCACGCCGTTTCAGATACTGGATCGCGTTCGGCGCGCCGCGCAACTGCTTGCGGTAATAGTCGCAAGCGGTCTGCATCACGTCCGACAGCGCGGTCGTGACGGCTTTCGACGCGGCGGGCGGCGCATAGCCATCGCCCGGGCTTCCACCTCCGCCGCGCATCGGCGACGGCTCGTGCGGCACCGTGAGCCCAGCCGATTGCGCGAGCTCCTGTACCGCCTCGGGAAACGTGAGCCCCGCGTGCTCCATCAGGAAGCCGATCGCGGTGCCATGCGCGCCGCAACCGAAGCAATGGTAGAACTGCTTCGTCGGACTGACCGTGAACGAAGGGCTCTTCTCGTTGTGGAACGGGCACAGCCCCATGAAGTTGGCGCCGCCCTTCTTGAGCTGCACATACCGGCCGACCACGTCGACGATGTCGACGCGGTTCAGCAAATCCTGCAGGAACGAATGCGGAATCACCGTTGGATCGATCGGAAGACGTGCCAGCCGACGCGCGCCGCCGCGGCCGCCGGGCCGCTTGACGGGCGGGCGCGCGTCGCGCCGGCCAGGGTTACTTCGAGAGCGCCGCCTTGACGAGCGCGGACACAGCTGTCATGTCGGCCTTGCCGGCGAGCTTGCCCTTCAGCACGCCCATCACCTTGCCCATGTCCTGCGGGCCCGCTGCGCCCGTCTGCGCGACGGCCGCCTGCACTTCGGCCGCCACCTCTGCTTTCGACAACTGCGCGGGCATGTACGCGATCAGGACCGCGACTTCCGCCTGCTCCTTCTCGACGAGGTCGGTGCGGCCCGCGGCTTCGAACTGGCTGATCGAATCCTTGCGCTGCTTGATCATCTTGTCGACGACCGCGATGACGCCCGCATCGTCGAGCGTCACGCGCTCGTCGACCTCGCGCTGCTTGATCGCGGCCAGCAACAAGCGGATCGTCGCCAGCCGCTCGCTTTCCTTCGCGCGCATCGCGGCCTTCATGTCTTCACTGACCTGGTCTCTCAGACTCATCGTATATCCGGTATGAAAATTCCATGCGACACCGCCCAGCGGCGTCAACACAAAAACCCGCTTGAGACGGTTTCTCAAGCGGGTTTGCTCGAATTCGGCATCGACGGGCCGCGCTCGGCGAATCCCATCGGTGCGCCGCCTAGCGAACCACGCGGCGCGGGCAATGCTCAGTAGAGCTTCTTCGGCAGCATCTGGCTGCGGATGCGCTTGTAGTGGCGCTTCACCGCAGCGGCCTTCTTGCGCTTGCGCTCCGCAGTCGGCTTCTCGTAGAACTCTCGCGCGCGCAACTCGGTCAGTAGACCGTTCTTTTCGATCGTGCGCTTGAAGCGGCGCATCGCAACTTCGAAAGGCTCGTTTTCCTTAACGCGGATGATCGTCATGACCCGTCACGTAAAAAAAAGTAAAGGTATTGCGGAGAAAGGTTTTGGAGTATAGCAGACGCTCTGCACAAACGCACTAACCCGTCAAGCGGCGCGTGCAGTCTGCGGCCGCACGCCCGGCCGCGACCCCCGAAGCCCATGCCCACTGGAAATTGTAGCCGCCGAGCCAGCCTGTCACGTCGACTGCCTCGCCGACGAAGAAGAGGCCAGGCACGCGCTCGCTCATCATCGTCGACGACGACAGATCCCGCGTGTCGACCCCGCCCTTCGTCACCTCGGCCTTCCGGTAGCCCTCGGTGCCATTCGGCGTGAGCGTCCAGCGCGACAGCGTTTCGCCGATCCGGCGCAGCGTCTTGTCCGGCAGGTCGGCAAGGCGTGCGTCCGCGCGCACCCGCCCGGCCTCGAGCCACGCATGCGCGAGCCGCGCCGGCACCCATTCGGCGAGCAGCGTCCCGATCTGACGTCGCGAGCCCGCCTTCTCGCGGATCAACTCGTCCGCCGCGTCGAGCTGCGGCACGAGATTGACGTGGATCGGCTCGCCCGAGCGCCAGTAGCTCGAAATCTGCAGGATCCCCGGCCCGGACAGTCCTCGATGGGTGAGCAGGATGTCTTCGACGAACTCACCGCCGACCTTCTTCGCGCCGGTCGACACCCTCGCTTCGAGCGACACGCCCGACAGCGCCGCGAACGGCGCCCACGCATCAGTGGCGAAGGTCAGCGGCACGAGTGCCGGCCGCGTGTCGACGAGCTTGTGGCCGAACTGTTTCGCGATCCGGTAGGCAAAATCGGTCGCGCCGATCTTCGGGATCGACAGCCCGCCCGTTGCGACGACGAGCGCCCGCGCGCCGATCGCGCCCGCGCTCGTGTCGAGCGCGAAGCCGTCCGCGTGCACGTGCCGCACCGTGTCGACCGACACCGGCCGCCGCCAAGCGACGCCGCCCGCGTCACATTCGCCCTTCAACACGTCGATAATTGCGTCGCTCGAATGGTCGCAGAAGAGCTGCCCCTTGTGCTTCTCGTGCCACGTGATCCGGTAGTTCTTCAGGAGCCCGAGGAAATCGCGCGGCGTGTAGCGCGCGAGCGCCGAGCGGCAGAAATGCGGATTCGACGACAGGTAGTTGTCCGGCCCCGCGTACAGATTCGTGAAGTTACAGCGCCCGCCGCCCGAGATGCGGATCTTCTCCGCGAGCCGCGGCGAGTGATCGAGCAGCACGACGCGCCGGCCGAGCTGACCGGCCACCGCGGCCGTCATCATGCCGGCCGCGCCCGCGCCGATCACTGCGATGTCGAATTTTTCCATGGCGCGGATTGTACCTGCGTCGCGCGCCGCTTCGCCCGCGCGCCGACGGGCAAAGCGGCCGCGCTGTTATACTTTTTTGTTACGTTGATTTCCGGCCGCGCGCGTCTCGACGCGGCCGCCGCACACCATCATGCTCGTTCTCGGCATCGAAAGCTCCTGCGACGAAACCGGCCTCGCGCTCTATGACACCGGACGCGGCCTGCTCGCGCACGCGCTCCACTCGCAGATCGCGATGCATCGCGAATACGGCGGCGTCGTCCCCGAGCTCGCGTCGCGCGACCACATCCGCCGCGCGCTGCCGCTGCTCGAGGAGGTGCTCGCCGCGAGCGGCGCGCGCCGCGAGGATATCGACGCGATCGCGTTCACGCAGGGGCCGGGCCTCGCGGGCGCGCTGCTCGTCGGCGCAAGCATCGCGAACGCGCTCGCGTTCGCGTGGGACAAGCCGACGATCGGCATCCATCATCTCGAAGGGCACTTGCTGTCGCCGCTCCTCGTCGCCGAGCCGCCGCCGTTCCCGTTCGTCGCGCTGCTCGTGTCGGGCGGCCATACGCAACTGATGCGCGTCACCGACGTCGGCGTCTACGAGACGCTCGGCGAAACGCTCGACGACGCCGCGGGCGAAGCGTTCGACAAGACCGCGAAGCTGCTCGGCCTCGGCTACCCGGGCGGACCGGAAGTGTCGAAGCTCGCCGAAACCGGCACGCCGGGCGCGGTCGTGCTGCCGCGGCCGATGCTCCATTCGGGCGATCTCGACTTCAGCTTCAGCGGGCTGAAGACCGCGGTGCTCACGCAGATGAAGAAGCTCGAGGCGGCGCACGCGAGCGGCGCCGGGTTCGAACGCGCGAAGGCCGACCTTGCGCGCGGCTTCGTCGACGCGGCTGTCGACGTGCTCGTCGCGAAGTCGCTCGCCGCGCTGAAGAAGACGCGGCTCAAGCGGCTCGTCGTCGCGGGCGGCGTCGGCGCGAACCGCCAACTGCGCGAGGCGCTGTCGGCCGCGGCCGTGAAGCGCGGCTTCGACGTCCATTACCCCGACCTCGCGCTCTGCACCGACAACGGCGCGATGATCGCGCTCGCGGGCGCACTGCGGCTTGCGCGCTGGCCGTCGCAGGCGAGCCGCGACTACGCGTTCACCGTGAAGCCGCGCTGGGATCTGGCGTCGCTTGCGCGCTGAAGCGCAGCGCGCGTGTCGAAGACGAACCCGAAGAAACATCGCCGCGGCGAGATGGCCGCGCAGCGCCGCTGCCATACCGCGTCGCGGTCGGGGTTCCATCGACGATGAGGCGCAGGTCACTAGGCAGGTTGTACCGGCGGCTTGCAAATCCCGGCGAATATCGCCAACGCCACGCACCGCGCCCGCTCGACACACGCGCCGACTACGATCGACGCCCCGCGCAGCCGTCGCCGCGCAACAACCGCTCCCGAACCGCAATCATTTGATTGCCGTCACCCCAAACGAAAGGGGCCGTTCGACGTGAACGGCCCCTTTCCGCATACGGCTACAACCGCCGCGCGACGCTTACTCGGCTCGCCGCTTGTCGCGCTCGATCAGCGCGTACGCGCTGTGATTGTGGATCGACTCGAAGTTCTCCGCCTCGAGCACGTACGCGACGATCCGCGCGTCGGCATCGAGCCGTCGCGCGACGTCGCGCACCAGGTCCTCGACGAACTTCGGGTTCTCGTATGCGCGCTCGGTGACGAACTTCTCGTCGGGGCGCTTGAGCAGCCCCCACAGCTCGCACGACGCCTCTTCCTCGGCAATCCGAATCAGATCCTCGACCGGCACGTCGGCCGCGAGCTCCGCGTCGATCGTCACGTGCGAGCGCTGGTTGTGCGCACCGTACTGCGAGATCTTCTTCGAGCACGGGCAGAGGCTCGTCACCGGCACGAGCACTTTCGCGAACACGCGCGTAACGCCGTCGCGCACGTCGCCCGTCAGCGTCACTTCGTAGCCGAGGAGGCTGCGCACGCCCGACACGGGCGCCGTCTTGTTCACGAAGTACGGAAACGATACCTCGATGCGTCCCGCCTGCGCTTCGAGCTTCTCGAGCATCGTTGCCAGCATCGCGCGGAACGCGTCGGCCGTCAGCGGCCCGTCGTTTTCCTCGAGCAGCGCGACGAAGCGCGACATGTGCGTGCCCTTCTGATCGGCCGGCAGATGCACGTCGAGATTCCAGGTGCCGACCGTGGCCTGCGTCTCGCCTTCGGCGGTGCGCACGGTCAGCGGATGTCGGACGGCCCGCACGCCGACGCGCTGGATCGGCATCTGCCGGGTGTCGACCGTGCTCTGCACGTCGGGCATCACGAATTCGGGATTCATCAGGTTCATCTTGTTCGATCCTTATAGGGTCACGCGGCACGACATCGCCTTATGCCGCATGACCTGCCGGAAATGCAACATGGGCCCGCAGGCTCATGCATTCAGGGGAAAGCCGTCGCGCGCCCGCCGCGCAGCGGCTTACGCGACGCGCTTCGCCGGGCTCGCGACGCTCGTCGCGTGGCTCAGGAAGCGTTCGCGAATCGACTTCGCGATGCCGTCGCCGTCGAGACCGCACATCGACAGCAGCTTCGCCGGATCGCCGTGATCGACGAAACGGTCCGGCAAGCCGAGTTGCAGCACCGGACGGATCACGCCGCTCTCCATCATCGCCTCGACGCATGCGGAGCCCGCGCCGCCCATCACGCAGCCTTCCTCGACGGTAACGAGGTAATCGTGCGTTTGCGCGAGCTCCTGCACGAGCTCGGCGTCGATCGGCTTCACGAAGCGCATGTTCGCGACGGTCGCGTCGAGCGCTTCAGCCGCCGCGAGCGACGGCGCGACCATCGTGCCGAATGCGAGAATCGCGACGCGTTTGCCTTCCGGCTGCGACGTGCGGCGACGCACCTCGCCCTTGCCGAGCGGAATCTCGGTGAACGCCTTGACGGTCGCAACGCCCGTGCCCGCGCCGCGCGGATAACGGACCGCGGTCGGGTTCGGCTGCTGCAACGCGGTGTGCAGCATCTGGCGGCACTCGTTCTCGTCCGACGCGGCCATCACCGTCATGTTCGGAATGCAGCGCAGGAACGCGAGGTCGTACGCGCCCGCGTGCGTCGCGCCGTCCGCACCGACGAGGCCCGCGCGGTCGATCGCGAACACGACGGGCAGGTTCTGCAGCGCGACGTCGTGAATCAGCTGATCATAGGCGCGCTGCAGGAACGTCGAGTAGATCGCGACGACGGGCTTGAGCCCTTCCGTCGCGAGGCCGCCCGCGAACGTCACCGCGTGCTGCTCGGCGATGCCGACGTCGTAGTAGCGCTCCGGGAAGCGTTTCTCGAACTCGACCATGCCCGAGCCTTCGCGCATCGCCGGCGTGATGCCGACCACGCGCGAGTCGAGCTCGGCCGCATCGCACAGCCACTCGCCAAACACCTGCGTGTAGGTCTTCTTCGCGGGCGTCGTCGACGGCTTGATGCCTTCGGCCGGGTTGAACTTGCCGGGGCCGTGGTAGAGCACCGGGTCGGCCTCGGCGAGCTTGTAGCCCTGGCCCTTCTTCGTCACGACATGCAGGAATTGCGGCCCGCGCAGCTCCTTGATGTTCTGCAGCGTCGGGATCAGCGAATCGAGATCGTGACCGTCGATCGGCCCGATGTAGTTGAAGCCGAACTCTTCGAACAGCGTCGCGGGCACGACCATGCCCTTCGCGTGCTCCTCGAGCTTGCGCGCAAGCTCGAGCATGGGCGGCGCGACGCTCAGCACGCGCTCGACGCCCGCGCGCGCGGCCGCGTAGAAACGGCCCGACATCAGGCGGGCGAGATGGCGATTCAGCGCGCCGACGGGCGGCGAGATCGACATGTCGTTGTCGTTCAGGATCACGAGGAGCTTCGCATCCTCGGACACGCCCGCATTGTTCATCGCTTCGAACGCCATGCCGGCCGTCATCGCGCCATCGCCGATCACAGCGATCGAGAAGCGGTCGTCGCCCTGCAGCTTGCTGCCGATCGCCATCCCGAGCGCGGCCGAGATCGACGTGCTCGAGTGCGCGGTGCCGAACGTATCGTATTCGGACTCCGAACGGCGCGGGAAGCCGGAGATGCCGTCCTGCTGGCGCAGCGACTTCATCGCGTCGCGGCGGCCCGTCAGGATCTTGTGCGGATAGGTCTGGTGACCGACGTCCCACACGATCCGGTCGTCCGGCGTGTCGAACACGTAGTGCAGCGCAATCGTCAGCTCGACCGTGCCGAGATTGGACGACAGGTGGCCGCCCGTCTTCGACACGCTGTCGAGGACGAACGCGCGCAGCTCGTCGGCGAGCGGCTGCAGTTGGCGACGATCGAGACGGCGCAGATCCGCCGGGTCGTCGATGGTTTTCAGCAAGTCGTACATCGTCGTTCCATTGTAGGAAAACAAACGCGCCCGCACTTCTTACACGCACTACCCGTAGCATGGGCGCGGCGGCGGGCTTTCGCGTCAGCTGACCCGGTTCACCACCAGGTCCGCCAGTTCGGCCAGGCGCCGTGCGCGTGCGCCGAACGGTTCGAGCGCGGCGTGCGCATCGGTGCGCAGTTGCGCGGCGAGCGAGCGCGACGCGTCGAGGCCGATGATCGACACGTAGGTCGGCTTGTCGTTCGCCGCGTCCTTGCCGGCCGTCTTGCCGAGCGTCGCGGAATCGGTGGTGACGTCGAGAATGTCGTCCACCACCTGGAACGCGAGGCCGACAGCGGCCGCGTATGCGTCGAGCGAGCGCATCGCGTCTTCGGACGGCGTCTCGCCCGCGAGCGCGCCCATCCGCACCGACGCGCGCAGAAGCGCGCCCGTCTTCATCCGGTGCATCGTCTCGAGCGCGTCGCGCGACAGCGCATGGCCGACGCTCGCCAGATCGATCGCCTGACCGCCCGCCATGCCGATCGAGCCGCTTGCGAGCGCAAGCTCGCGCACGAGCGCGGCCTGCCGGCCGAGCGGCAGCGCGGCCGCGTCCGTCAGCGCGACGAAGGCCTGCGACTGCAGCGCGTCGCCGACGAGAAGCGCGGTGGGCTCGTCATACTCGACATGGACGGTCGGCTTGCCGCGACGCAGCGCGTCGTCGTCCATGCACGGCATATCATCATGCACGAGCGAATACACGTGAATCATTTCGAGCGCCGCCGCGGCAGCGTTCAGCGCCGCTTCCGACGCGCCGGTGAGCTCGCCCGCCGCATGGCACAGCAGCGGACGCACCCGTTTCCCTCCCCCGAGCACCGCATAGCGCATCGCTTCGTGCAGTTGCGCGGGCGCTACAGTTTCGGCCGGCAAATAATGGCCGAGGGCCGTCTCGACACGCTCGAGCACCGAGCGCATCCATTGGTCGAATGTCATAGATCGTCATCTCCGCCATCCGCGGCGGCCGTTCCGGCGGAAAGCGGCTTGAGCGTGGTGCCGTCGAGCACACGCACCTGCTGCTCCGCTTTTTCCAATTGTTGTTGGCAAAATGCAACGAGCGCCGCGCCGCGGCGATACGCCGCAAGCGAATCCTCGAGGCTCAGCGTCCCGCCCTCCATTCGGGCGACGAGCGCCTCCAGTTCCGCGAGCGCCGTCTCGTAATTTTCCGGCAGCGGCCCGGAACCGGGGTCGGACGCGGACGCGCCTGGGGTTGCGGTTTTCGCCATGGACGGGGTGTCAAAATTCAAAACAAGTCGGACATTCTACGGCAAAAGAGAATTTTCCGACCTGCCGACTTGGCTTCAAGGGGCTCGAGCACAGCGGGCTTCGTGTGCAAATCGCATGAAACTCGTCCAAATTCCGGGAAAAATTTGACACAAATCAGTCACTTATCCCACCCCAAGAAAGTTGATCCGGGTATAATCGCCGGTTCCCCTAAATCGAATTTTCGATGGTTGGGTTGTTCACTGCTTTCACGCTTTCACCGGGAGTGGGAATGTCCAATCTGAGCGACGCATTGCAACTGAAGTCGGCACACAGCCAGCTTCCAGTCACCGCTTATTTCGATGAGGCGCTCCTTGCGCGCGAAATCGAAACACTTTTCAAGAAGGGACCTCGCTACGTCGGGCACGAATTGATGGTGCCCGAAGCGAGGGACTATTTTGCGCTGCCTTCCGAGAACGAGGGCCGCGTGCTGGTGCGCAACCAGACTTCGCAGATCGAACTGCTCTCGAACGTGTGCCGCCATCGCCAGGCGATCATGCTGAACGGCCGCGGGCAGACGCAGAACATCGTCTGCCCGCTGCATCGCTGGACCTACGATCTCGACGGCCAACTGCTCGGCGCGCCGCATTTTCCGGACAAGCCCTGCCTGAACCTGCACGCGACGCCGTTGCAGAACTGGCAAGGTCTGCTGTTCGAAGCCGAGGGCCGCGACGTCGCGCACGATCTCGCGCAGCTCGGCACGAAGCACCATTTCGACTTCTCGGACTATATGTTCGATCACGTCGAGATTCACGAGTGCAATTACAACTGGAAGACCTTCATCGAGGTCTACCTCGAGGACTACCATGTCGTCCCGTTTCATCCGGGTCTCGGCAGCTTCGTGTCGTGCGACGACCTGAAATGGGAGTTCGGCGACTGGTACAGCGTGCAGACGGTCGGCGTGCACGACGCGCTCGCGAAGCCGGGCAGCCCGGCGTACCAGAAGTGGCACGATCAGGTCCTCCGCTATCGCGACGGCGTGCCGCCCGAGTTCGGCGCGATCTGGATGGTCTACTATCCGGGCCTCATGATCGAGTGGTATCCGCATGTGCTCGTCGTGTCGTGGCTGATTCCGCGCGGCCCGCAGAAGACGACGAACATCGTCGAGTTCTATTACCCTGAGGAAATCGCGCTGTTCGAGCGCGAGTTCGTCGAGGCGGAACGCGCCGCGTACATGGAAACCGCAATCGAGGACGACGAGATCGCGCTGCGCATGGACGCCGGCCGCCGCGCGCTGATGGAGCGCGGCGAATCGCAGGTCGGCCCGTATCAGAGCCCGATGGAAGACGGCATGCAGCACTTCCACGAGTTCCTGCGCCGGCAGCTCGGCGCGATCTGAGCGGAGTCCCGCGCGACGCTTCATCCGACATTCGCCGAAACTTTGTCCGCTCCCGGCCTTGCGCCGGATCGTCACGGAAAAGAAAGACGGGCTGCGGCCCGTCTTTTTTTGTTTAGACTTAGAGCATCCGGCCCGTTTCTCCCAGGGAGTCGTCATGCCACACACTCACTACACCACGCTCATCTCGGCCGACAATCTCGCCGAACGTCTTGCGGCCGCGCCGGGCAGCGTGCTCGTCTTCGATTGCCGCTTCGATCTCGCCGATACCGACTTGGGCGAGCAAGCGTACGCAGCCGGCCACGTTCCCGGCGCGCACTATCTGCATCTCGACCGCGACCTGTCGGGCGCGAAAACCGGCACGAATGGTCGTCACCCATTGCCCGCGCGCGATGCGCTCGCCGACACGCTGAAGGCCCACGGGCTCAAGCAGAATCAGCAGGTCGTCGCATACGATGCGCAAGGCGGCATGTACGCGGCGCGCCTTTGGTGGCTGCTGCGCTGGATCGGCCACGATTCCGCCGCGGTGCTCGACGGCGGCCTGCAGGCCTGGCAAGCAGCCGGCCAAGCGGTGACGCAGGACACGCCGCAGAAGACCCAGGGCGACTTCCGCGCGGCCGCGCCGCTCGCGACGGTCGTCGATGCGCGGACGGTGCTCGCGAATCTCTCGACGAAGGACCATCTCGTGATCGATGCCCGCGCTGCCGACCGCTATCGCGGCGAGAACGAGACGATCGATCGCGTCGGCGGACACATCCCCGGCGCGCTCAATCATTTCTTCAAGGACAACCTGACGGCTGACAGCCGCTTCAAGAGCGGCCACGAACTGCGCGAGGCATTCAATCCGCTGCTCGGCGCGACGCCTTCGAACAAGGTGATCCTGCAATGCGGCTCGGGCGTCACCGCATGCCACAACGCGCTCGCGATGGAGATCGCCGGCCTGCACGACCCGGCGCTCTATGCGGGATCGTGGAGCGAATGGAGCGCGGATCCGTCCCGCCCCGTCGCGACCGGCGCGACCCCATAAGCGACACGCCGCGCGCGCCGCCGCTCGCCCGCCCGCGGCGGCGCGTTCCGGCATCACATCACGCCGTGATGCCGGAACCACGCGACGGCGCGCTTCCAGCCATCCTCGGCGTCCGCCTTCACGTAGCTCGGGCGGTAGTCGGCGAAGAATGCGTGGCCCGCGTCCGGGTACACGACGATCTCCGATTCCCGCGCCGCCTTCGTGCCGGCCTCCGCGAGACGCGTGCGCATCTCCGCGAGCGAGCGCTGCGGAATGCTGTCGTCCTTGCCGCCGTAGAGGCCGAGCACAGGCGCCTTCAGTTGCGACGCATGATCGACCGGATTAAACGGCGTCATCTCGTTCGTCTCGCCGACCACCTTGCCGTACCACGCGACCGCCGCACGCACGTGCGGATTGTGCTCGGCGAACAGCCAAGCCTGCCTGCCGCCCCAGCAAAAGCCCGTCACGCCGAGCCGCGACAGGTCGCCGCCGTTCTTCCCCGCCCACGCGACCGTCGCGTCGAGATCCTCGCTGACCTGCCGGTCGGGCACCTTGCTGACCACCTGGTCGAGCAGCGCCTGGATCGACGGATATTTCGACGGATCGCCCTGTCGTGCGTACAGATCCGGCGCGATCGCCAGATAGCCGAGCTTCGCGAAGCGCCGGCAGATATCGGCGATGTGGGCGTGCACGCCGAAGACCTCGTGGATCACGACGATCACGGGCAGGTTGCTTTTGCCGTCCGGCTGCGCGCGATAGGCCGGCACGCTCGCGTCGCCCGAGCGGATCTCGACGGTGTCGACGTCGAGGCCGGCGCTGTCGGTCGCGATCGTCTGGGCGGACACGGGCAGCACGGCCGCGGCGAAGGTGCCGCCGAGCGCCGTCTTGACGAACTTGCGGCGGCTGAACGGAACGTGCGGAACTAGGCTGTCGACTTCGGGTTTCAACATGGATGTGCTCCTCTCTTTTCGTTGTCGCGGCCACGCGGCACACGCGGCGGCGACATGAATTCGAACCGTGGCGGCCCTGGCGCGATGCAGCCGCGCCGAGCGTCGCCGCCCGCCCCGCCGAGGCGGAACCCGCACACGATGCCCAACAATGCGGGGAGGCGTCAACCTTTTGTCAGAAGTAAAAATCGCGGCGGCATTGACCGGCCTTCGCGAACGGGCCGCAGCGCGATGCCGGATCGCCACTGCCGACGCTTCTAGAACATTGCGTCGAAATGCCGGCCGACGATGCGCGTCGCGTTCTCGACATGCAAACGCCCGCGAGCGCGGCGTGTCGCATGAGCGCGTATCGAACGATCGATCGTCGCGTCGCACGCGCCACGTATGCGACAGGCATTGCCAGATTCCGCAATGACCGCCATCGAATCGCACGCACCCATTTCATTCACATTCCTACGGATTCCCATCCCTGCTTTTCATTTCCCCTTGCATATCGAGATAAGTCCTCGTCAACATGCGTATTCCGGGAAAACATTGGATTGCCAAATAAATGCGATTGCCCGCATGATTCGCTGGCGCGCCGTGCGCGCAACCGGCAGCGCTTCCCGCCGACAATCACAGCCGAACAGAAGACACGCGCGCGGCGAGCGTCGCGCGATGCATGCGAACCGGGAGCGCCGTCGATGACGACGAACGTCCGATGCCGATCGATCGCGCATCGCGCAAATCAGAATACGCAACGCCGACGAAGCACAACGAGGTTGGAATGAACAAGCCCACACGCCGCCCGACCACCGGTGATCTTTCCAACCGTCGCAAGCCGAGTCTGCAGCGCCGCGCACGACGCTCGCCCGTCCGTCAGCGCGGCTCGTTCGCCGTCATCGCGGCGATCGCGATCGGCGTCGTGATCGCCACGCTCGGCGCGGTCGATCTCGGCAATTTGTTCTATCAGCGCCGCGCGCTGCAAGGCATCGCCGACATGGCCGCGCTCGCGGCCGCTCAAACGATGGACGACGGCTGCGTGAAGCCCGCCGCGACCGCGCAATCGGCGGCGCTCGGCAATGGCTTCGACAGCAGTGCGTCGGGACAATCGATGACGGTCGTCTGCGGACGCTGGGACGTAAAGGACAACGCGGGACCGAGCTTCTTCTCGGGCTCGGCAGCCGGCAGCGACGCGCAGCTCAATGCGGCGCAGGTGACGGTCACGCGCACCGTGCCGTACTACTTCCTCGGCTCGCAGCGCACGGTCGCGGCAACCGGCACCGCGCAAGCGACCAACGTCGGCGCGTATTCGATCGGCACGACGCTCGCGCAATTGCAAGGCGGCGTCGTGAATGCGCTTCTCAACGGGCTGCTCGGCGCGAATCTGAATCTGTCGGTGCTGTCGTATCAAGGCCTCGCGAATTCGCGGATCAGGATCAAGGACCTGATGGCGGCCGCGAACGTCGGTACCGTGAACGCGCTGCTGAATACGCAGACCACCGTCCCGCAGCTCGCGAGCTGGATGCTGACCGCGCTGTCGCAGACGTCGGTCGCGAATACGGACTTGCAGACGAGCATCGGCGCGTTGCAGACGATCGTCAGCGCGAACATCCCGGGCGGTCAGACTTTCAAGATCGGCAACACCGCGAATTCGACAGGCATCTTCTCGGTCGGCCTGTCCGACCCGCAGGCCGCGCTGGACGCGACGTTCAGCCCGTTCGACGCGCTTCTCGTCGCCGCCGAGATCGCCACCGGCCAGACCGCGTTCTCGCTTGCGAACGGGCTCAACGTCGGCGGATTGAATGCGAGTCTGCAAGTGCAGATCATCCAGCCGCCCGTGCTCGGCATCGGCGAGGCAGGCATCGACCCCGTCACGAAGACTTGGCGCACGATCGCGCGAACGGCGCAGGTGCGGCTCTATCTGAATATCGGCCTCGGCACGGCGAACCTGCCGCTCGGGGTGCTCGGCGCGCTCGTGCCGGTGCAGGTGAACCTGCCGCTGTCGCTACAGATCGCGCCGGGGCAGGCGTGGCTCGAGTCGGCCAGCTGCAAGTCGTCGCCGTCGACCTGCACGTCGGCCATCGGCGTGCAGACGGGCCTCGCGAACCTGTGCATCGGTGACACGCCGGCCAACCTGTCCGCGTCGCAGCCGTTCACCTGCTCGACGCCCGCGACGCTCGTCAACGTCGCGAACCTCGTGACGATCAAGTCGCTCGCGTCGTTCCCGGCCGACGTGCCCGCGAGCAGCACGCCGACGCTCACGTTCTACGGGACGACGGGCGGCTATCAAAGCACGAATTCGAATGGCGTCGGCAGCGTGCTCGGCAATGCGCTGTCGGGCCTCGGCGCATCGCTGCAGCAGACGCAGATCTCGCTCATCGGCATCAGCCTGCCGCTCGGACCGATCCAGACCGCGCTCAATACGTTTCTCGGCGGCGTGCTGCCGCCGATGCTGTCGGGCCTCGACTCGGCCGTCGTGCCGCTGCTGCAGTTGCTCGGTGTGCAGGTCGGCGAAAGCACGATCCACGACATGTCGCTGACTTGTGGCGTGTCGCAGCTCGTCTACTGACGACGAACGATGCGCGTGCGAGCGCAAGAAGAAGCCGATGCGTGCCGCGCGTGAAGAAAAGTGACGGCGGGCGCGCCGGCGGCGAGATTCGCGGCACCAGGAGCCGCCGAGCCACACGCGCGCTGAACGAGCGCGGCGCGAACGGCGGCCGGCTCGCGCCATGCGGCCGTTCGCGCCGCGGCTGCGCTAGTGCAACTTCACGCGCGGCAGCGTCGAGCGCCGCAGCCAGTGCGCGACCGTGTCGAGCACCATCCGCGGATAACCGTGCAGCGCCGCGACGTGCAGTCGATACAGCGACATGTACATGAAGCGGGCGAAGAGCCCTTCGATCAGCATGTTGCCGCCAATCAGCCCGCCCATCAGATTGCCGACCGCGCTGAAGTGCCCGAGCGACACGAGCGAGCCGAAATCGCGATAGGTGAATTCGGGCAGCGGCCGGCCTTCGAGCCGGCATGCGAACGCACGCAGCATGAAGCTCGCCTGCTGATGCGCGGCTTGCGCGCGCGGCGGCACGTTGCGGTCGTGGCCCGGCCACGCGCAGCCTGCGCAGTCGCCAAGCGCGAATACGTTCGGATCGGTCTCGGTCTGCAGCGTGCGGCGCACGACCAGCTGGCCGAGCTTGTTCACTTCGAGGCCGTCGAGCTTCGCGAGCACCGAGGGCGCCTTGATGCCCGCCGCCCACACCGTCAGGTCCGCGCGCACGCTCTTGCCGCTCGCTGTGCGCACGACGCCCGGCGCGACTTCGGTCACGCGCTCGCCGAGCATCAATCGCACGCCGAGTTTCTCGAGCAGCTCGGCGGTCGCCGTCGACACGCGCTCCTGCAGCGCCGGCAGGATGCGCGGCCCGGACTCGATCAGCACGATGCCGACGTCGTGTCGCGGATCGAGCTTGTGCAGCCCGTACGCGGACAGCACCTGAGCGGTGTTGCGCAGCTCCGCGGACAGTTCGACACCCGTCGCCCCGCCGCCGACGATCGCGACCTGGATGCGCGGCTCGGCAGGCTCCGCCGGATCTGCAGGCTCGGCAGGATCTGCCGGATCCGTCGCGGAGACAGTCTGCGCGACGAGCTCGTGAGGCTGATGCTCGGCGCGCATGCATGCGGCGATCAGGCGCTTGCGGAACCGCTCTGCCTCGGCGACCGTGTCGAGCGCGATCGAATGCTCCGGCGCGCCCTGCACGCCGAAGTAATGCGTCGTGCTGCCGATCGCGATGACGAGCGTGTCGTATTCGAGCTCGCGCTGCGGCAGCAGCTCGGCGCCGTCGTTATCGGCGACGGGCGCGAGCGTCACGCGCCGCGACGTGCGGTCGAGCGCGATCAGCTCGCCCTGATGGAACTCGAAGCCGTGCCAGCGCGCCTGCGCCGCATACTCGAGCTCTTGCGTGAACGGGTCCATGCTGCCCGCCGCCACTTCGTGCAGCAGGGGCTTCCAGATATGGGTTGGGTAACGATCGACGAGCGTGACGAGTGCACGCGCGGGCCGATTGCCGCGCGCGCCATAGCGGTCCCCGAGGCGCGTCGCCAATTCGAGCCCGCCCGCACCGCCGCCGACGATGATGAAACGATGCATCCGATTCCCCTTACGATTCGAGACTGCTTGCGGTCAAGGCGGCGAGCGCGACCGCGTTCGCCGCCAATCGACATCCTAACTAGTTCGGACACTTTAGGCACGCGAGCGCCTCGGCGTCGCTCGCATCCGCGCGATCACGGCGCGGCGATGCCGGTTTCTGCATTGTCCCGGAGTTTGCATGACAGCCGCAAGCGCTCAAATTACAACGAGCGCGAAAGAAACGGCGGGGGATGCGATGGAAACGGTACGCACCGTGCCTGATGCACGGCGCATACCTGCGACGCGCACGTCGCGCGGACGACGCGTCAGTGCGCCTCTTCCCAGTTTTCGCCGACGCCGACCTCGGCGACGAGCGGCACCTTCAGCTTCGCGACGCCGCACATCATTTCGGGCAGCTTCTCGCGCACGACCGCCAGTTCGCTTTCCGGCGCCTCGAGCACGAGTTCGTCGTGCACCTGCATGATCATCCGCGCGGCGAAGCCGCCGCGCTCGAGCCAGTCGTCGACTGCGATCATCGACAGCTTGATCAGGTCGGCGGCGGTGCCCTGCATCGGCGCGTTGATCGCCGCGCGCTCGGCAGCCTGGCGGCGCGGGCCGTTGCCGCCGTTGATCTCGGGCAGCCACAGGCGCCGGCCGAACACGGTTTCGACGTAGCCCTTCTCTTTCGCGCGCGTGCGCGTCTCCTCCATGTAGCGGGCGACGCCCGGATAGCGGAGGAAGTAGCGGTCGATGTAGAGCTTCGCCGCATCGCGCGTGATGCCGAGGTTCGACGCGAGGCCGAACGAGCTCATCCCGTAGATCAGGCCGAAGTTGATCACCTTCGCGATGCGCCGCTGATCCGACGTCACTTCGAGCGGCGTCACGCCGAACACCTCGGCCGCGGTCGCGCGGTGAATGTCCTCGCCGTGAGCGAACGCACGCAGCAGCGATTCGTCCTCGGAGATATGCGCCATGATGCGCAGTTCGATCTGCGAATAATCGGCCGACACGATCTTGCAGCCCGGCGCCGCGATGAACGCCTCGCGGATGCGCCGCCCTTCGGCCGTGCGCACCGGGATGTTCTGCAGGTTCGGATCGTTCGACGCGAGCCGCCCCGTGACCGCAACCGCCTGCGCATAGTTCGTGTGCACGCGGCCGGTGTTCGGATTGACCATCCGCGGCAGCTTGTCGGTGTAGGTCGATTTCAGCTTCGACAGGCCGCGATGCTCGAGCAGCAGCTTCGGCAGCGGATAGTCTTCGGCGAGCTTCTGCAGCACTTCTTCGTCGGTCGACGGCGCGCCGCTCGGCGTCTTCTTGACGACGGGCAGTTGCAGCCGCTCGAAGAAGATCTGGCCGATCTGCTTCGGCGAGCCGAGATTGAATTCGCCGCCCGCGAGCACATACGCCTCTTGCTCGAGCTCGACGAGCCGCGTCGCGATCTCGCTGCTCTGCCGGCTCAGCCGGTCACCATCGATCAGGACGCCCGTGCGCTCCATCTTGCGCAGCACGAGCGACACCGGCATCTCGATGTCGCGATACACGCGCGTGAGCCCCGGCTCGCGCGCGATCTGCGGATACAGCGCGTGATGCAGCTGCAGCGTGATGTCCGCGTCCTCGGCCGCATACTCGGACGCCTTGTCGAGCGGCACCTCGTCGAAGCCGATCTGCTGCGCGCCCTTGCCCGCGACGTCCTCGTACTTGATCGTCTTCACGCCGAGATGGCGCAGCGCGAGGCTGTCCATGTCGTGCGTGCGATGCGATTCGAGCACGTACGACTCGAGCAGCGTGTCGTGCTCGATGCCGTTCAACGCGATCCCGTGGTTCGCGAGTACCTGCGCGTCGTACTTCAGGTGCTGGCCGAGCTTCTTCTTGCCCGCGTCCTCGAGCCACGGCTTCAGCTTCGCGAGCACTTCGTCGCGGGGCAGCTGCGCGGGCAGGTCCGGCCCGCGATGCGCGACCGGCACGTACGCGGCATGCCCCGGCTCCACCGAGAACGACAAGCCGACGATCTGCGCGAGCATCGGATCGAGCGACGTCGTCTCGGTATCGAACGCGGTCAGCCCGGCGGCCGAGATCTTCGCGAGCCATGCGTCGAACTGCTCCCACGTCTGCACGGTGTCGTAGTTGCGCGCGGTGGCGAGCGGCAGCTCGGCGGTCGCGCCGCTTGCCGGAACCTGAGCCGCGCCGGCCGCAGCGGCCGCGCCGTTCGCGGCGGGTTCGCTGTCGAGCTCGCGCAGCCAGGTCTTGAAGCCGTAGGTCGAGAAGATGTCGCGCAGCGCGTCGCGGCCTTCGCCGTCCGTCGCGAGCGACGACTCGATCGACTCGACGTGCGGCGCGAGCTCGCATGCGGTCTCGACGGTCACGAGCTTGCGCGCGAGCGGCAGGAAATCGAGCGCGCGGCGCAGGTTATCGCCGACGACGCCCTTGATCTCGCCCGCGTGCTCGACGACGCCGTCGAGCGTGCCATATTGCGACAGCCATTTGACGGCCGTCTTGGGACCGCATTTCTCGACACCCGGCACGTTGTCGACGGTGTCGCCGATGAGCGACAGATAATCGACGATCAGCTCGGGCGGCACGCCGAACTTCGCGAGCACGCCGTCGCGATCGAGCGCCTCGTTCGTCATCGTGTTGATCAGCGTGACGTGGCCGGTGACGAGTTGCGCGAGGTCCTTGTCGCCCGTCGACACGATCACCTTCATTCCGCGCCGCTCGGCTTCCTTCGCGAGCGTGCCGATCACGTCGTCGGCTTCGACGCCCTCGATCATCAGGAGCGGCCAGCCGAGTGCGCGCACCGCCGCGTGGATCGGCTCGATCTGCAGCGAGAGATCGGGCGGCATCGGCGGCCGGTGCGCCTTGTATTCGGCGTACAGATCGTCCCGGAAGGTTTTGCCCTTTGCGTCGAACACGCACGCGCTATACTCTGCACTGACATCCTTGCGCATGCGGCGCAGCATATTGATGATTCCGTAGAGCGCTCCGGTCGGCTCCCCGCCAGGGCCGCGCAAATCAGGCATCGCATGGTAAGCCCGATACAGATAGCTCGAACCATCAACCAATAGCAGGGTCTTACCTTCCAGATTTCGTTCTTCAGGCATTATGAATAAGAGAAAAGTGATTCCGAGTCTGCGTTCGCTCGCAGATCAAGAACGCGCGACGGCGAAGAAGGCCCGCGCTTCGTGGCAGATGTTCACGATTATGGCAGAGTTTATCGAGGCGACCGAGTACCTGTCCGAGATCCGCCCTGCCGTCAGCATCTATGGTTCCGCGCGCCTCAAACCGGATTCGCCGCACTACAAACTCACGGTGCAGATCGCGCGCAAGCTGTCCGACGCGGGCTTCGCCGTGATCTCGGGCGGCGGCCCGGGAATCATGGAAGCGGCGAACAAGGGCGCGCACGCCGGCAAGGCGCCGTCCGTCGGCCTCAACATCGAGCTGCCGCACGAGCAGGCCGGCAACCACTTCCAGGACATCTCGCTGCGCTTCCGCCATTTCTTCACGCGCAAGGTCACGTTCGTGAAGAACTCGGACGCGGTGATCGTGATGCCGGGCGGCTTCGGCACGCTCGACGAGCTGTCCGAAGTGCTCACGCTGATTCAGACGAAGAAATCGCGCCTCGTGCCGATCGTGCTCGTCGGCAGCGAATTCTGGACCGGACTGCTGCAGTGGTTCCGCGATCAGATGATTCCGATGGGCCTCATCAATCCGGACGACATGAACCTGATGAAGGTGATCGACGATCCCGACCAGGTGCTCGAAGCCGTGCTGGCGTTCTACGAGGATCGCGGCGAGGAAACCGAGGAAGCGCAACCGCCGCGGCCGGAAGAGGACCGGATGTTCTACCTGTGACGAACGCGCGCGCCGCATGCCGTTGCGGCGCGCGCGGCGCACAACGAGTACACGCGAACGGGCGGGGCCGACGAGGCGCCCGCCCGTTTTTCTTGTGCGCCGCGACGATCGAAAACCAGCGATTTGAGCGCGGCGCGGCACGCACTTCGTAACCGTTCATTTCACCCGCCGCAGGGCAAATGTCAAATTCGGCGCGCCACGCGTCCCGAATCGATATGCTCGCCGATCGGATTGTCAAGCGGCGCCCTGCCCGCATCCGGCCGCGCGAACCGTGCGCGAACGCACCGTTACAAATCCACACGCCAGTTAATCCGCCGCGCCGCCACACTTCGTCCTGCTGCGTGTCCGTCGGAACGGACGCGGCGGGTTCGGGGCTCGAAGCCCGCACACGTCGGAACGGACGCTCATCTCAACTCGTGAGGAAAAGAACATGAAACGCTCGTTGATCGCCCTTGCATTGACTGGTATCGGTATTGCGCTGTCGGGCGCGGCGCACGCCGTGAACGTCGACGTCAACATCGGCACGCCGGCTCCTGTCGTTGTCGCACCGGTGCCTGCTCCCGTCGTCGTCGCCCCCGCGCCTGCGGTCATCGTCGGCTGGCACGGCGACCGCTACTGGGACGGCCACCGCTATTGGGAACGTCGCGAGTGGGAAGAGCATCACCGCCATCGCGGCTTCTGCCCGCCGGGACACGCGAAGAAGGGCGAGTGCTGATGCTGCATGCCTGAATCGCGCCGCGCGGCATCCCGCTGCCGCGTGAATCGTCGGCGATAGCCGCCAACGGCAGCCGGCCGACGCGAAACGAAAGGCCGTCCATGATCGAAGCATGGACGGCCTTTCGTTTTTTCGCGCGACCGTCACGAGGCCGCACGGCAACTCATGCGCTGCTTCGCTACCGTGTCACTGGAACGCCACTTCCGCAAAGCTGCGCAGCTTGCGGCTATGCAGCCGGTCGAGGCCGTTCGTGCGCAGGATCTCCATCGCCTTCACGCCGATCTGCAGATGCTGATCGACCTGCCCGCGATAAAACTGGTCGGCCATTCCGGGCAGCTTCAACTCGCCGTGCAGCGGCTTGTCCGACACGCACAGCAGCGTCCCGTACGGCACGCGGAAGCGGAAGCCGTTCGCGGCGATCGTCGCGCTTTCCATGTCGAGCGCGATCGCACGGCTCTGCGACAGCCGCAGCACCGGCTCGCGATGGTCGCGCAGCTCCCAGTTGCGGTTGTCGACGCTCGCGACGGTGCCCGTCCGCATCACGCGCTTCAGCTCGACGCCTTCGAGCTGCGTGACCTGCGCGACCGCGCGCTCGAGCGCGACCTGCACTTCGGCCAACGCCGGGATCGGCACCCACAGCGGCAGGTCCGCGTCGAGCACGTGATCCTCGCGGACATAGCCGTGCGCGAGCACGTAGTCGCCGAGACGCTGCGTGTTGCGCAGCCCCGCGCAGTGGCCGAGCATCACCCACGCATGCGGACGCAGCACCGCGATGTGATCGGTGATCGTCTTGGCGTTCGACGGCCCGACGCCGATGTTGACCATCGTGATCCCGCTGCCGTCCGCGCGCTTCAGGTGATACGCGGGCATCTGCGGCGCGCGCGGCGGCGGCGTGCCTTCCGTCGACGCATCGCCGAAGTTCGCATTGTAGGTGACCACATCGCCCGGCTCGACGAACGCCGCGTATTCGCTGCGGTACGCACGCACCTCGGGATCGTCGCTCGGCGACATCATCGTGCGGCCGAGCTTCACGAATTCGTCGATATAGAACTGGTAGTTCGTATAGAGCACGTAGTTCTGAAAATGCGTCGGCAGCGTCGCCGTGTAGTGGCGCAGCCGATGCAGCGAGAAATCGACGCGCGCCGCCGTGAAGAGCGCGAGCGGATGCGGCTCGCCCGGCGCGGGCTCGTATGTGCCGTTGACGATCCGGTCGTCGAGGTACGCGAGATCCGGCGTATCGAACACGTCGCGCATCGCCACGAGGCGGTCGCGATCGAGATCGCCTTCGAGGTGAATCCCTTCGGAGAACGCGAAGTGAACCGGAATCGGCTGCGCCGAGACGCCCACTTCGATCCGTACGTGATGGTTCTTCGCGAGCAGGCGCAATTGCTCGCGGTAGTAATTCGCGAACAGGTCGGGGCGCGTGACGGTCGTCTCGAACACGCCCGGACCGGCGACGAAACCGTACGAGCGGCGCGAATCGACGTGCGTGTTGACGTCGGTGCGGATGCGCACGAACGGGTAGCACGCGCGCACGCGCTCGTCGAACGTGTCGTTGCGGCGATAGCGCGCGAACGCGTCGCGCAGGAACGCGGTGTTCGTCTCGTAGATCTCGGAGAGCCGCGCGACGGCGGCGATCGGGTCGTCGAACGCTTCGACGGACGGACTGCCCGGCGTATGCATCCGGGAACGGCGGTTGGGATCGTTCTTCATGTAGCGGTGCCTCGTCAGATCGTTTCGACATTACCACGGAACCCGCTTGCGCGGCCGATGCCCATCGCGACGGCAAGGCCGCCCGCGTGTCGACGAACGGCACCGTCAAGACGCCGGTATTTGCTAAAATCGAGCGGTTCACTGGGAGAAACACGATGAAGCCGCTCCTTTTTGCCGCCGCCCTGACGGCACTCGCTCTCGGCGGCCCCGCCTACGCCGCCGATGCCGCCCAGGCGGCAGCCGACGCGAAGGCCCAGGCCGCGGCCAACGAGGCAGCCGGGCTGCCCGATCTCACGAAGATCAACCGCCCCGGCGCCGAAGTGACGTCGAAGGTCGATTTCAACGACGTGAAGCGCACGCCGAGCTTTCACGAACAAAGCAAGAACGGCACCGAGGTCACCGAATACCGAGATCGCGGCAAGCCGGTCGAGATCAACGTGAAATCGAACTTCGGCACCCGCTATCAGATGAGCGCGTCGCCCGACACGTCGCCGCGTCCGCACGACGCCGGCGTGCCGGTCACCCGCCTGCCGTCGGTCAACCTGCGCTATTGACGGCGTCCGCCGGCGCCACGCGGCGCCGGCCCCCTCTTCCGCCCTTTTCGCGACACCGGCGCGCCGCCGGCACGCCAACCCGAACCGACGTCTCTTGCATGGCCGTTTTCACCGCAGTTTCCGACGCTGACCTCGCACACTGGATGCGCCACTACGATCTCGGCGACGTTGTCGCGTTCCGCGGCATCCCGTCCGGCATCGAGAACAGCAACTTCTTCCTGACGACTACGCGCGGCGAATACGTGCTCACGATCTTCGAGAACCTGACGGCCGGGCAACTGCCGTTCTACATCGATTTGATGAGCCACCTCGCGAATCACGGGATACCCGTGCCCGCACCCGTCGCGCGCGACGACGGCACGCTGTTCTGCAAACTGCACGGCAAGCCGGCCGCGATCGTCACGAAGCTCGAGGGCGCGGCGGAGCTCGCGCCGCGCGCCGAGCACTGTGTCGAAGTCGGCCAGATGCTCGCGCGCATGCACCTCGCGGGCCGCGACTATCCGCGGCATCAGCCGAACCTGCGCAGCCTGCCGTGGTGGCGCGAGACGGTGCCCGCAATCGTGCCGTTCGTCCCCGGCGAGCAGCGCGCGCTGCTGGAAAGCGAGCTTGCGCACCAGGCCGCGTTCTTCGCGTCGGACGACTACGCGGCCTTGCCGGAAGGCCCGTGCCATTGCGACCTGTTCCGCGACAACGCACTTTTCGCGCACGCAGATCCGGACACCGGGCACACGGTGCGGCTCGGCGGCTTCTTCGATTTCTACTTCGCCGGCTGCGACAAGTGGCTGTTCGACGTCGCGGTGACGGTCAACGACTGGTGCGTCGATCTCGCGACGGGCGCGCTCGACGCCGCGCGCGCCGACGCGCTGCTGCGCGCGTATCAGACGGTGCGCCCGTTCACGGCAGGCGAGCGCCGCCACTGGGGCGACATGCTGCGCGCAGGCGCGTACCGCTTCTGGGTGTCGCGCCTGTATGATTTCCACCTCCCCCGCGCCGCGCAGATGCTCAAGCCGCACGACCCGGGCCATTTCGAGCGCATCCTGCGCGAACGCATCGCGCACGCGGGCGCGCTCCCCGAGACCCACGCCCCATGCAACTGATCGAAGTTCCCGCCAAGACCGGCTACGTGTGGTTCCGCCAGGGCATTTGGCTGTTCCGGCGGAATCCGCTCGCGTTCGTCACGCTGTTCTTCACGTACCTGCTCGCGATGATGCTGGTATCGCTCGTGCCGGTGATCGGCGCGGCACTGCCGCTGTTGTTCATTCCCGGCATCGCGGTCGGCTTCATGGCGGCGTGCCGCGACACGATCGCCGGCAAGCCCGTGCTGCCGACGATCCTGATCGACGGCTTCCGCTCGTACGGCCCCGTCGTCACGCAGCGGCTCTTCGCGCTCGGCGGGATCTACATCGTGTCGATGGCGCTCGTGTTCGCGTGCTCGGCGCTCGGCGACGGCGGCACGCTGCTGAAGATCATGTTCGGCCTCGGCGCCGAGAACCTCGAACCGGAAGCGCTCGCGTCGCCGGGCGTCGCCATTGCGGTGCTGATCGCGGCCGCGCTGTACATGCCGGTCGCGATGACGTTCTGGTTCGCGCCGGTGCTCACCGCATGGCACGACATTCCGCCCGTGAAGGCGCTGTTCTTCAGCGTCGTGAGTTGCTGGCGCAACAAGGGCGCGTTCACGGTCTACGGGCTGTTGTGGTTCGCGGTCGCGCTCGGCGTGTCGTTCGGGCTCGCCGCACTGATGCAGGCGCTCGGCGCGGGCGCATACGCGCTCACGGTGATGATGCCGGCATCGATCGTCATCACCGCCATGCTCTATTGCTCGTTCTACGCGACCTATCGCGGCTGCTACGGCGTGCAGGAGCCGGACGCGCCGAACCTTCCTGATTCTGCTCGGTAAGCAACGCGGGCGGAGATGGCGCGGCGGCGCTGGCGCACACGCATCGCGTGCGTCAGCGCGTCGAGCGGAGTCGGCGCTGAGGCTGCGGCGGGCGCCTTGACGGAAAAAGCGTCAATGACGCGACGCCCGAGTCGATATCGATGCCCGCTCGCACGCGGGCATCCGACACCATGTTGTCGATGTGGCGCGCGACCTAGCCGCATGACGCTCGCTCGGATTTTCGACGCCGCGCCTCTTGCACATTGTGTCGAATCAACGCCCAACCCGCGGCAACCTCGCTCCATCGGCCTCGCCGCCAAACTCGGCCCCTTGCGGCCGTCGATCGATCCATCCCCTTGACCACCCAGCGCCTCTCGCCAACCGGCACGATCAGGCGCAAAATCATTAGGACACAAATCTTTTGCACCTTACAGAAGATCTCCCCATGAACGACTCGCCGACCTTCCCGCTCACGCTCGACGACCAGCTCTGCTTCGCGCTCTATTCGACGTCGCTCGCGATGACGAAGGCGTACAAACCGCTGCTCGACAAGCTCGCGCTCACTTATCCGCAGTACCTCGCGATGCTCGTGCTATGGGAATCCGACGACATGGCGGTCAAGGACATCGCCGCGCGGCTCAGCCTCGATCCGGCCACGGTCACGCCGCTCCTGAAGCGCCTGGAGGCGCTCGGTTACATTGAGCGGGTGCGTGACACGAACGACGAGCGGATCGTCCACGCGCGGCTCACCACCGAAGGCGCCGCGCTGAAGCAGAAGGCCCGCTCCGTGCCTGCCGAGCTGTTTTGCGCGATGCGACAAACGCCCGATTTCCTGATCCGCCTGCGCGAGGATCTCACGCGGCTGCGACAAGCGCTCTCGGACGCCAGCGACGCCTGATCGACGCGCGTTCGTCGCCGGCAAATCGCACCCCGAAAATTTAATTTGTGCGCTAATAATTATCGAGCTATATTTCTGTCATGGCCCGTGCTTCGCGATTCGCCGGGCCCTTTCCCCTCACGAAACAGGAGTCCAGCATGAACATTCTGTACAAGACGGCGGCAACCAGCACCGGCGGCCGCGACGGCCGCGCGACGACCCATGATCAGAAGCTCGACGTGAAGCTCGCCGCGCCGCGCGAACTCGGCGGCGCGGGCGCCGAAGGCACGAATCCTGAACAACTCTTCGCCGCCGGTTACTCGGCATGCTTCCTGAGCGCGATGAAGTATGTCGCAGGCCAAAACAAGCAGACGCTGCCCGCCGACACGACCGTTACGGCAGAAGTGGGCATCGGCCCGAACGAGGAAGGTGGGTTTGCACTCGACGTCGAGCTGCGCGTCGCGCTGCCCGGTCTCGACGCGGCGGCCGCAAAGGCGCTCGTCGATCGCGCGCACCATGTATGTCCGTACTCGAACGCGACGCGCAACAATGTCGCGGTGCGCCTCGTCGTCGCGTAACGCGGCGCGCGAGCGCTGAAACGACAAAGAGGGCGCGCCGGCCATCGAGCCGGCGCGCCCTCTTCAGCTTGACAACTTTATGCGTATAAATTTAATACACGCTTAACGCGGAATCACGAGCGATCGAGCGCGGCTTCGCGGTCAAGCTTGCGCATGCGGAATTCGAGGTCGTACAGATCGGATGCGCCGGAAAGATACGCATCGGCGCGTTCCTTCGCGTGTTGCTCGGGCGACTTCGTCAGGAACAGGAACAGGCGGCTCAGCAAGTACATGATCGGTCACTCCAATCCGAGGGTTTTATCTTAGGTATTTACCCGTATTATAGGGAAAACCCTGACCCCAAGCCAGCCGTTTTCGAATCGTGCGTCGTTACGACGCGACAACCGCCCGCGCGCGCGACGCAAAAAACGACCAGATCAGCTCGCTCGCGTCCGGACCGGTCGCCGAGTGGAACGGCACGCTGTCGTCGCCGCCCGACCACGCGTGCGCAAGGCCGTGAACCCGGCAGAGGCGCACGACGGATTCGCCGTCGCACCGGTAGTCGATCGTGTGCACGTCGGCCGCGCGCGCCTCGAAGCGCTTGACGTCCGTCAGTTCGCCTTCGGTGTCCGCGAGGCCGTTCAGCCGCAGGAACTGGACCGCGAGCTCGTCCGCATTTTTCGGTGCGACGACGCGGTCATCGTCGCCATGCATGATGAGGGCCGGCATCCCCGGATGCGAGCCCGGCTCGACGAGCGCGTCGACGACGACGGCAGGATTGCGGTGCAGGCCGCGGCGCATCACGTCCATCGCGGTGATCCCGGAGTGCGCGTCGCCGAACGCGGGCCCCGAATGGAACGCCACGGCCGCAAAGCGCTGCGGGAAATGCAGCGAGAGCAGCGACACGAGCCCCGCGCCCGCCGACATGCCGGCCGCATAGACACGCGACGCATCGAAGCCACGTTCGGCGACGAGCGCGTCGACGAGCGCGGCGACCGCCTGCGCTTCGCCGCGCCCACCGTGCGCGGTGTCGTCGTACCAATGCCAACAGCCGTGTGCATGCGCGTTGAGCGATTGCTCCGGATAGAGCACCGCGAAGCCGTATCGATCGGCGAGCAAGTTCATCCGCGTGCCTTGCGCGAACTGATCCATGTCCTGCTTGCAGCCGTGCAGCATCACGACGAGCGGCAGGCCGTCCGGGTCCGCTCCGGACGGCACGTACAGGCCGTATTCGAGATGCTTGACGAAGCGCCCGAATGCGGGCGGCAGCGGGTGATCGGCGCGAATCCATTCGCCGCCCGCCCATGCGGCCGCGCGCGGCCGGACACGGGACTCGCGCGCGACGGGCGGCGCCGGTTCCGCGGGCGCCGCGACGGCGGCGGCGGCGGCGATCGGCCAATCGATCGCCAACTTTTGGGCAGCCTTCAGCGCGGACTTCGACGTCCGCGAGTTCGGCATGTGCAGCATGCGTTTCACACCGCCCAGCCAGAGTTTCGTCAGACTTTTGGTCATCGGTCGGGGCTCGCAGTCAGAAATTAGGGACGCCTCAATGGACGCGATCGTTTTGGTTTGTGCAATGCACAATAACACTGTTTCTGGGATTTATCCTGACACCCGATAGTTCCCTGCCGGCCTCCGATCGGAGCACGGCCCACGACGGCCTGTATACTGGGCGCTCGCGCTTGTCTTCGTTGTAGTCGCTATTGACGGCTCATGCGTTAAGCAAGTATCCCGCATTTCCCGTACCTGCCCGCAGCCCCCGATGTTCGATTTGCCGCCCCGTCTGTGGATCTCGATCACCGCCCTAGGCGGTGCCGGCCTGACCCTGCCCCTCGCCATCACGATCGCCGTCTGGCTCGCGCTCGGCTATTCGCTTCGCCGCGCCGCCGCATGGCTCGCCGTACTGGGCATCGCGATCGGTGTCGTCGCGCTCACGAAAATCGCGTTCCTCGGCTGGGGCATCGGCGTGCGCGCGTGGGATTTCACGGGCTTCAGCGGTCACGCAATGCTGTCGACATCAGTCTATCCGGTCGCGATGTTCCTCGCGCTCGCCCGTGCGAAGCCGGCGGTGCGCATCGCCGGTATCGTGGTCGGGCTCGCGGCGGGCATCGCCGTCGGGCTGTCGCGCGTCGCGCTCGACGCGCATTCGCCATCCGAGGCGGTCACGGGCTGCATCATCGGCGCCGTCGCCGCGCTGTCGTTCATCGCCGGCTCGTGGCGCGCGATGCCGCACCGCTGGTCGGCGCCCGCCGTCGCGACAAGCCTCGTGGCCGTCACGATCGCGCTGCACGGAGTCACCGTGCCGTCGCATCGCTGGGTCACCGCAGTCGCGCTGCAGCTTTCCGGCCACGAGCGTCCGTACGTGCGGGCGCGCTGGAAAGCGAATCCGAACTACCGGCCCGCGTCGCGACCGGCCCTGCAACAGACGCTCGGCATGCCGACGGCGGGCGGGCGCGCGTAAGGCAGGCCGGAAAGCCGCCGAGCGTTTCCGCAATCGTGTTGTCCTGTTGTCCTGCTGTCCTGCTGTCCTGCTGTCCTGCTGTCCTGCTGTCCTGCTGTCCTGCTGTCCTGCTGTCCTGCTGTCCTGCTGTCCTGCTGTCCTGCTGTCCTGCTGTCCTTGTTCCGCTGTTCCGCTGTTCCGCTGTTCCGCTGTTCCGCTGTTCCGCTGTTCCGCTGTTCCGCTGTTCCGCTGTTCCGCTGTTCCGCTGTTCCGCTGTTCCGCTGTTCCGCTGTTCCGCTGTTCCG
>NZ_LOVS01000011.1:0-1213 GCF_001523835.1 Burkholderia sp. ABCPW 14
GGCAGTCGGACCGGGTCGGCCCGATCTACTTCCTGAACGGCGGCGACGCGAAAGCGTTGCCCGCCGGCCTCGATCTCGCCGGGCTCGACGTGCCGCTCGTGCAGCCGCGCGACGTGTCGCACGCGCTCGACGTCGTGATCGAGATGGGCGCGCAGTTGCCCGTCGACTGGCTCAAGTACATGAAGGCGCTCGGCAAGAAGCTCATCGCCTGCTTCGTCGGCCACACGTACGCGGGCCTTTGCGAAACGCCAATGTTCAGCCGGCCATCCGGGCACATCTTCAACGGCGGCCCGTTCGACGAGGCCTGGACGCTGCCGCAGTACAACAAGACCGCGAAGCCGCTCCTGCAAACGCTTTTGCGCGCCCCCGTCCATCTGATGCCGCACATCTGGTCGCCGTACTTCATCGAGCGCCGCGCGCGCCGGCTCGACGCCGAGGGGCTGCGCTTCGGCTACGAGCCGGGCCGCGCGAAGTGGCGGCTGTCGATCCTCGAGCCGAACATCTCGGTCGTGAAGACCTGCCACTACCCGATGCTCGCCGCCGACGAGTTCCACCGCGCGCAGCCCGATGCGGTCGAGCACCTGTTCGTCGTCAACTCGCTGCACATGAAAGAGCATCCGACGTTCGTCCATTTCGCGAACAGTCTCGATCTCGTCCGCCAGCACAAGGCGACCTTCGAGCCGCGCATCGATCTGCCGTCGTTCCTCGCGAAGCACGGCGACGCGGTGATCTCGCACCAGTGGGAAAACGCGCAGAACTATCTGTACTACGACGTGCTGTACGGCGGCTATCCGCTCGTGCACAACTCGCCGCTGCTCGGCGATGCCGGGTATTACTACCCGGAATTCGATTCCGCGGCGGGCGGCCGCGCGCTGCTGCACGCATGGCGGCATCACGATACGCATCTCGACGACTATCGCCGCAAAGCCGATGCGCTCCTGCACGGCGTGTCGATCGACAACCGCGACAACCTCGACGCGTACGTCGCGCGTCTGGCCGCCTGAGCCTTTTCCCCGGAGAGAATGCATGTCCGAAACCACCGCCCGTGACGTGCCGAACGGCGGCAGGCGTCTCGTCGTCGGCATGTCGCTGTTCGTGCGCGGCGCCGGCCAGTCGCTGTGGGAGAACGGCATTTTTCAGAACTGCCTGCTGCTCGTGCTGCTGCTGCGCCAGTCGCCGCTCGTCGCCGAAGCGGTGATGATCAACGGCGGCG
>NZ_LOVS01000012.1:0-5199 GCF_001523835.1 Burkholderia sp. ABCPW 14
ATCTGCTCGGCGACCGCGTTCGCGCCGTCCTGATTCAGATCGGCGATCGCCACCGCCGCGCCCGCTCGCGCGAGCTCCAGCGCGATTTCCTTGCCGATGCCGCTTGCTGCTCCCGTCACGACTGCCGTCTTGCCATTCAGATTGCTCATGATCGAATTCCTGTCGAGAAAGTAGTAGGGAAGGATGCGGCGCGCGTCACTGCGCGAGGTAATCGTAGACGACTTCGCCGAGGCCGAGTGTCAAATCCGCGATCAGATGGCGCGCTTCGACGATTTCGAGCACCGGCAGATCGGCGACGGGCGCGAGCGCATGCGGCGCGAGCTCCAGCGACGCGGGGCCGGTCCATGCGCCCTTCATCTTAATGTCCTGCAGGTAGTAGCGCACGAGCTCGCAGACGCGCGCCGAGCCGTCGACGTGCGGAATGATCTTCAGCAGGAAGTTCGCGCCGGCGAGGCGCTTCTGCTGCTCGTCGAGATCGAGCTCCTTGTGCTTGTAGCCCATCGTGCCCGTCGCGACGCGCACGGGGCCGTAGTCGAGCGTGCCGAGCAGCGTGTCGATGTGCGTTTCCAGTGTCGGCTGCGCGAGCTTCTTCGGGAATCCCCACAATTCGCGGCCGCCCGCGATCGGCGGGTGATCGTTCAGATACATCGCGAGCGTGTAGCCGCCCGGCTGGCCGTTGAACTCGACGGGGATCACCTGGCCGCTCTCGGTGTAATCGCCGAAGCCGGTCGAATCGGCCATGCGGATGAACTCGTAATGGACGAGCGGTTCCTTGACTTCGAGCGGTTCCGGCACGATTTCGCGGAGGCGGTCGATATCGGTGCGGTAGGTGATGATCAGGAATTCGCGATTGACGAAACGATAAGGGCCCATCGGAAACGCCGGGCTCGTGAGCGGCATCGCGAATGCTTTCGATCGGACTTGGCTGGGCTTCATGCGGACTCCTTGTTGATCGCTTCGTTGTCGGGGTGCCGATATCGTATGCCTCTGCGAATCGATTGTGCGATGCCGCAACTGGAAAAGATTATTGCGCAAATCGAGGCAGTGAAATGACAAATATTGACAGTGTTGCGGACGCCGTAATGAATGCGCGCCGGCGGGGGGCGGACAGCGGGTCGCCGGCGCTTCGTTGCGGCAAACGGTGAGTCTTTTCGGGGGCAATAGTGAGCATTTACGGGATACGTGAAACGAATGTGAACGACGGCCCGAAACCACATGCGGCGCCGCGCGACGCGCACGATTGAACTTTTGGGGAATGACCGTCCTCGAAGAAGCGTGTTGTAGAATTTTCGATTCACCTTTCGATCTCGCGGCGCTTCGGGTTAAGCCTTTCTTAAGCGTGCGCGTCCTAGCATCGTTCGGACCGGTGACCCGGTGCCGTTCGATTCGCTACCGTTTCAGCCCCATGCAAAACTTCAATCTCGCTGTCTTTTCCGCGCTCAATGCGGGTTCCGCTCCGCATCTCGCCGCCATTCGCTTCGGCGTGTTTGCCGCCGACTGGCTCGTCTATGCAGTGCCCGCGCTGCTGCTGTTGACCTGGGTGATGGGGGCGCGCCCGACGCGTCGCCAGGCGATCGAAGCGGGCGTCGGCGCATGTGCCGCGCTCGCGCTCGCGCAGGTGATCGGCCACTTCTGGTATTCGCCGCGGCCGTTCGTGCTCGGCATCGGCACGCAATTGATTCCGCATGCGCCGGACGGCTCGTTCCCGAGCGATCACACGACGTTCGTCTGCAGCGTCGCGGCGGGCCTGCTCATCGCGAGCACGACGCGCGCGGCGGGCCTCGCGCTCGCCGTCATCGCGGTGGTGGTCGGTTGGGGGCGCATCTATGTCGGTGTGCACTGGCCGCTCGACATCGCGGGTGGCGCGCTCGTCGGAACCGCCGGCGCGCTTGCCGCTCATCTGTACGGTCGTCCGGTGACGGCGCTGCTCGACCGGATCGGCGAATCCGTGCATGCGGTCGCGTTCACACGATTGCACGAGCGGTCGATTCGCATCGACTGACGATAATCGGCGGGAATCCGAATCAACCAGGTGTTCTCGTCTGGGCGGCGTCGTTCGTCGAACTGGGCTCGACGTCGGCGCCGCCGTGCAATTCGACGTTTTCGGTCTGTAGCTGGCGCGCGGCTTCACGATCGAGCGCGCTGTCTTTCAGGATCGCGCACATCGCGACGAACAGCGCGATCGCGATCGCGCCGAGTCCGCAATAACCGGCGATTCGGAGCGTCTTCGGGATGCCTGCGTGGGTGTGGTGGCGAGTCATGGTCGCGTATCCGGATGACGACGCGCGGGATCGCGCGGTCTCGTTCTCATTCGACGCGGAAAAATGCAGCGACGCGCGTCGTGCTTTTTCGATATTCGGATCACGGGCGGCGCGGGCCACTCTGCCCCGGAGTACGCCGACGTGTGCCGCGACGGCTTCGCCGAACTGGCCGCATGCCGTCGAGATAGGTATAGGACACCGGCGACGCGGATGCAACTCCCGTTCGTGTGGAGATGGGCTTGCATCAATGCGCGGGCGTCGAAGGGCGATCGACGGAATGCAAACGCATGGGATTCGACGGATGCGGCTGCGGCTTCTATCTATGGGGAATCGGCCGCGAAACGCATGAAAAGGCGATGTCGAAGTCCGTCGCGCGCATCGAAGTGCGGTACGCGGTACGCGGTACGCACTTCGATGCGATCGTGCTCCGGCTGCGCGACCGTGACTCAATGCGTACGAAGATTGCGTGCCGCGATCGGTGCGTGGCGAGCGCCGCCGAGCGCGGTTATTTCCAGATAAGCCGGTACGCGGTGGCGATGCAGATGCGATTCTGTTCGGACGAAAACGCGGTGCGACGGCCGACGCCGCGTGAGGGCGTCTTTCGATGTCGGCGTGCGATGCATACATGCGTGCGCATGCCGCCGATCCGATCTACAGAGGATTCAAGCGCGACGCGTGTGCGCCGGCAATGCCGCGCTTCGTATCCGCGCCGTGCGCTCGGCGATGGCATGACACGAGCATGCGCGCCGCGGAGTCGTCGAACGTCGAACGCGTGTGCCGCGTTCGACTCGCTCATCGCATCAGTCTTCGAGCGATTCGTGAACCGCGACTGCGCCGTGCTTCCAGTAGGCGGAGGCGCGAATCCGCGATTTCGCGACGCCGCGCTCGTTGCACAGGTGCTCGCGTACGCCACGCATCGCGGCCGCTTCGCCCGCCGCCCACACGTAGCCGTCGCCGGCCGGCAGCGGCAGCTCCCGCAACGCATCCACCAACTGACTTGCACCGCGCTCGCCGTTTGCTGCGTTGTCGCGATGGCGCCACAAGACGTAGAGATCCGCATCGGTCGCGAAGTCGACCTGCGCAGACGGATCGGCTACTTCCAGCACTGCGGCGACACGCGTGCCGGCCGGCAATTCCTCGAGGCGTCGTGCAACGGCGGGCAATGCGGTATCGTCGCCGATCAGCAGGTGCCAATCGAAATCCTTCGGGATAACGAATGAACCGCGCGGCCCGCCGATGCCGAGCGTCTGCCCGACGCGCGCCTGCGCGGCCCACTGTGACGCCGGTCCCGGATGATGCAGCACGAAATCGAGGTCGAGCTCGCTGGCGGCGCGATCATAGCGACGCGGCGTGAAATCGCGTGCGACGGGCCGCGGCCGGTCTTCCGGAAACACGATGCCGTTCGGGCCGAACTCGGGACGCGCGGGCGCGTCCTCGCCGGGCGGCGGGAAGAAGACCTTCACGTGATCGTCGAACGACGCCGATTCGAAATCGTCGAGTTCGTCGCCCGTCAGCGTCACGCGCATCAGATGCGGAGTCACGGCAGTGACGCGCTTGACCTGCAGCAGGCGGAATTTCAGCGTATGGCGCACGCGTACGACCGCGCGCTCGGTAGTCGGTTGGGTCATATCGATTGGTTCTCCTTGATAAGCTGGATGCAGCTCGATCAATCCTTGGTCCGGCCTTCGATGTCGGCGACGGCACGCCGCAGGATTGCCGCGATGCGGCGCTGCTCGTCGGCGTCGGCGCTGCTCCTGCGGAAGAGCGCCTGCTTGAGCGCCATCCGAGCTTCGACGAATTCCGGCAGCCAGCCGCGCGTATCGTCGTCGGAGGCGGCGGGCGCTTCGCCGGCGAACGCGCGGCGCATGAATTCCATCTTGCGGCCGAGATGCGCGAGCTTCGCGAACAGCAGGTCGACGCGTTCGCGCTGCGCATCGAGATGCGCGCGGCCCGCGTCGGCGAGCGCATAGCGCTTGCGGTTGCCTTCGGCCTGCACGGTCACGTAGCCGAGCTCTTCCAGATACGTGAGCGCCGGATACACCATGCCGGGGCTCGGCGCGTAGAAGCCGCTCGAACGCGTATCGAGCGCCTTGATCAGCTCGTAGCCGTGGCTCGGCTGCTCGGCGAGCAGCGCGAGAAGCAGCAGTTGCAGGTCGTCGGCGCTGAATTGACGGCCGCGCGGCATGGCGTCGTCGTCGCCGAAGCCACCGAAACCGCCCGGGCCGCCGCCGAAGCCGCCGAACGGCCCGAAGCCGTGCCGGCCGCCGCCGCGTCGATGGCCGCCGATCATGTGGCGGAACATCTCGAGCGGGCCAGCGCCGAACGAGGTATGCATGCTGCATCCGCGGCGCGAAAACAGATGAGCGTGACGCATCGCCTTCTCCTGTGTGACTTTAGATATATCTAAAGATATATATCGAAAGATATAAAGTCAACGGGATTTTATGGGGGCGGAAGGCGGTGGGTGAGGAAGTCGTTCAGGCACTTGTAGGTTTGCAAAAAGGTGGCTTTTTTGCAACAGTTGATCAAGACTATTGACGTGTTTGGGGGATAGATTTCTCGGCATGGCTAACCATGCATTTCTTGATGCGGACTGGATTCTGGCAGCAGGATTGGCCGTGCCAGACGTGCGACACGCTTTGAGGGCAAATGGCTATTGCTACGTTAGGACGGCCTTCGATGTGCGTGGGGTGTCGTCGACTAAGCGACGGTGGGCGCGTGGATCAAGATGGTCGCCTCCCATTTGTCCAGCGACATCTGCGAGATGACTCATGAGACCGGACTATTGAGAATTACGTAAATCATGACATTACCAAAGCTCGGCTTGCTTCCAGCAAGCAGCGATGATCGATTTGCGCTTCTGGCCGCGCTTGAGCTTGCATCGAGCGGTGTGCTTCAACTCGGTCAGGTTGTTGGGACAGAAGTTGGCCAAGGCGTG
>NZ_LOVS01000013.1:0-11998 GCF_001523835.1 Burkholderia sp. ABCPW 14
CTGTTCCGTCGATTGAAGGGCTTTCGTCGCATCTTCTCGCGCTTCGACAAACTCGATCTGATGTTCATTGCCTTTATCAACTTCGCCCTGATTGTCGAAGCCCTTCGATAGTGTGAACACGCCCTAGGCGATTCCGCGTCCCCAGGCGATTCCGCGTCCGCGCGCTTGCCGACGCTGTCCGCCGCCGACGTGCGCGCCGCGCTGCTCGCGGGCGCCGAGATCGCATTGATCGACGTGCGCGAAGAAGACCCGTACGCGCACGGCCATCCGTTGTGGGCCACGAACTTTCCGCTGTCGAAGCTCGAACTCGAAGCGTGGACGCGCATTCCGCGCCGCAACACGACGATCGCGATCTACGGCGAAGCGCTCGGCGAAGATCTCGCGCCGCGCGCGGCCGCCGTGCTCGCGGCGCTCGGCTACACGCGCGTGCATCGGCTCGAAGGCGGGCTCGCCGGTTGGCAGGCGGCGGGCGGCGAGTGCTTCATCGACGTCAATGTGCCGAGCAAGGCGTTCGGCGAGCTCGTCGACGCGACGCGGCGCACGCCGTCGCTGTCAGCGCAGGAAGTGAAGCAGCTGATCGACACGCGGGCCGACATCGTGATCGTCGACGCGCGCCGCTTCGACGAATACCGGACGATGAGCATCCCGACCGCGACGAGCGTGCCGGGCGCCGAGCTCGTGCTGCGCGTGCGCGAGCTCGCGCCCGATCCGGCGACGCGCGTGATCGTGAACTGCGCGGGGCGCACGCGCAGCATCATCGGCACGCAGTCGCTGATCAACGCGGGGTTGCCGAACCCGGTCGCCGCGCTGCGCAACGGCACGATCGGCTGGACGCTCGCCGGCCAGACGCTGGATCACGGCGCGTCGCGGCGTTTTCCCGAACATGTCGATGCCGAGCGGCGCGAGGCCGCGCGGCAGGCGGCGCGCGGCCTCGCGCGGCGCGCGGGCGTTGCGCGCATCGCGTTGCACGATCTGCGCACGCTCGAGTCCGACGATCGCACGCTTTATCGCTTCGACGTGCGCACGCCGGACGAATACGCGGCCGGGCATCTGCCGGGATTCGCGAGCGCGCCGGGCGGCCAGCTCGTGCAGGAGACCGATCATCACGCGCCCGTGCGCGGCGCGCGGATCGTGCTCGCGGACGACGACGGCGTGCGCGCCGACATGAGCGCGTCGTGGCTGGCGCAGATGGGCTGGGACGTGAGCGTCGTCGAGCCGGTCGACGCGCGCGAGCGCGGCGAGCGCGGGCAGCCGGCGGCGCGTGCGCCGCAGCCGGCGGAAAGCCCGACGGTATCGGTCGCGACGCTCGCGGAATGGCTCGGCGTGAAGGCGGCGGAAGGCGATGCGGCGAACGGGCTTGCCGAAGGGCATGCGTCGCGGGCCGGGGCGGGTGCGCGAGACACGCGAGACACGCGAGACACGCGAGACACGCAAGATGCACGCGCGCGCGAAGTTGCACGAGAAGATGTCGACGAGAATGCGGCTCAACGAGCGGACGAAGCGCGACGCGAGCCGCTTGCCGAACGTTCCGCGCGATCGGACGACGCATCGGCCGACGTCGCGGTCATCGACGTCACCGCGAGTGCGAATTACGTGCAGCGACACATTCCCGGCGCATGGTACGCGGTGCGCGCGCAGCTTCGCGATGCGCTGACGCGCATTCCGCGCGCGCGCCGCTACGTGCTGACTTGCGGGTCGGGGCAATTGGCGGCGTTTGCGGCGGCCGATCTGCGTGGGCTGGTGCCGGACGGCGCGTCCGTCTACGTGCTCGACGGCGGCACGCTTGCGTGGCTCGCTGCTGGCCTGCCAGTCGAGGACGGCGAGACGCGGCTCGCGTCGCCGCGCATCGATCGCTACCGGCGTCCGTACGAGGGCACCGGCAACGCGGCGGAAGCGATGCAGGCGTATCTCGATTGGGAGTTTGGCCTCGTCGAGCAACTGAGGCTCGACGGCACGCATCGCTTTGAAGTGCTTTGAACGCGCTTGGCGCGTATCGCGAGCGAGGGCTGCTGCGAGCTCGCGACACGCGCCAGGCGATGAGCGCGGAGCGGGCGACGAGCGTCGTAACGACGTACGGCGCGCGACTGACCTTGCCTCTATTCCACGAATCCCATGACCGGCGCAATCAGGCGGCTTGTCCATGCAGGGCGGCGGCCCCGTTCTTCTCGAACGTCATGGGGCTGACGCAGTTCAATGTTGAATGCAGCCGCCGGGTATTGTAGAAGCCCGGCCGGTCAATGACTTCGTCCATCGCCGCACGTCGTGTCGCGAAGTGCCCGCCGGCTGAATCGGCGACCCGGAAAGACGATGGGTTTCATGACGCCCGCGGATGAATGCAACGCCAGCATGGGTGTTGCATTCACCGGTTGAACCCGCAGTCGAGATTCAGCCATTCGTCGCCGCCGGGCGGACGTCGCTTCATGGCCGCACTGAGACGTCGCCGCTGCACGAACAGGCCGCTCACCAATGGACCGTTCACGCACAAGGATGCGCCACATCCGCGGGCAGCAAATGAAAATCCCCGTAGGAACGAGTTCTACGGGGATTTTGTCTTTCGGCATTCGGCGAGGTCCGCCGGGCCGTGTCGAAAGGACCTGGAAATCCAGGCCCTCCGGGGGCGTCAGATCCGGCCTACTTTGGCAGCAAGCCGGACAGCGGTTTCTGCGACAGGAACATCGAACTCATCTCATCCGGCGTCAAGGCACGATTCCACATTGCCAAATCAGAAAAGGCCATTTGCATGGGCCTGTCGGCCGTGGCACGGGTGGGATCATAAGATCCGGCCGTCTGCCCGTTCTTGGCCATGTAGAACTTGCCGGTTCCGTCCTCCCCCAACCCGAAACCGATCTCGCTCGTCTGATTCACGCCGGCCAGGCCCGCGACGTTCATGCCGGCGGCGAACGCATGGGTCTGCGAACGTGTGCCCAGAATGGGATCGAACACATAGCCCGACATGGTCTTCGCACCGACATCGACCACCAGCGCAAAGTACACCCACTGGTTCTCGCTGAACAGGATGTACGGGTTGTTGGTGTCGGTGCGGTGGGAGCCGTCCGCGACGTTGAACTCCGCACCGCATCCGAACATGCTGATGATGATGCCTGCGGTACCGCCGCTTGTAGCATAGCCTGTCTTGTTGCTGAAGATGGGCTCGCCGACTGTGTTCGTGCTACACGCCGGTGCCTTGTACCAAAAGCCGATGGTGAAGGCGCTACTGGTGGCGACTGCGCTGTTGACCACGTCCAGCGAGGAGGACTGTGGCGTAAGCCGGTAACCGTCGTAGCCAGCGGCGTTTGCGATATTAGTATCGATGAACAGACCACGACCGCCCAGCGGGTCGGCGGTCGTAGTACCGCCGTTGGCGTCGGCCGCCCACGGCCCCACGTGCTGTGACCCAGCGCATCGACCGGCGCCGTCTGTTGCGGATCTTCGCCGAACGGGTAGTAGACCGTCAATCCGTTGACCAAAGTGGTGGCCAAGGGCACCGGGGGCTGCGCCTTGATGTACGAGATCTGAGGCGTGGGCACGGCTCGGGCCGACGTGCCTGCGATCACGGCATAGCTGAACTGATACTTGCCGGTTGCCAATTCGCTCTGGTTGGCGAGCGGGTCGGTATAGGTCGTCGTGCCCGTGGGCAGTCTGGCAATTTCCACGCCGTCGCGCATGACGACGATGGCCGCGCTCGCGGTTGCGCTCCATGTGAGCAGGACCCGGGCTCGCGTCGTGTTGTCCTCGGCGATCTGAAGGGTAAGCGCGGGAGGCAGCGCGCCAATCAACTGTCCGCCGTCCATCGCATATTCCTGACTGGTCGGCGATTTGTCCAGAAAGGCCAGCATCGTGGGGGTCACGTCCGCAATGCTGGCGTATTGATACAGTCCCGCGACCGTCGCCGGCAGAGCCGGAGTCAATCCCCGCTGGCCATTGTTTTCATCCTGATTGATGGCAATGAACGTGGCCGACTGCGGCACCTCGGGCAGCCCGTCGGCGCGACCGTTGGCGTTCAGGCCGTGGCTCGAGGCCACGACGACCAGCCACTTGCTATCAGGATTCCTTTCGGTTTCCGACAGGAGCGTGCCAATGGCCACGTCAAGTTGCGCGAGCGTTTGCGCGTATTGAGACGAGGCCAGACCATCGTCCAGCGCCACGTCCTCGGCGGAATGGTACTGGGCGACGATGGTCGCGTAGCTGCCGTTGCCTATCATCTGAACGGCGTTGCGGGTGACACAGTCGTCGGGGACGGCGTCCTTGGAACAGTCGGCCAGCGTGTCCAGCGCGCCCGCGGCGTAATCGGAGGCCAGCAGGGTCGCCAGGGGCACCGAGGCCACCGTTGCCCCGGTCAGATTCGTGCTGGACGCCTTGGCCCTCGAGAACAGGGTCTGCACAGCGGGTTTCTGGCCGGACGTGATCGCGAAGATCCGGTGCCGGTTCCGCCTCACTTACCGGCTGCGGCCGGTAGTACACGCTCGATCTCTCTCCGCCCAACTCTCGCCAGTGCTTCGCGTCGCAGTCCGGCTCGATGTCTGTGCCAAGCGCCGCTTGAACAGTTCATAGATGGTCTGCGGAACGGCTTGCGCAGCGATCCAGGCGGTGATGACTGAAAACACGTCATCTTGCGGATCAGCCGGAAATTCGCCTGGCGACGCGCATACATGACGTGCTGGAAGCCGCAGACTTGGGGAAGCTCAATCAACGAAATACAAAGGACATATATAGGTCGACAAATATGCAATAAAACTCGACCCCTCCGCAGCCCGGTATTTATTACGATATGCAGCGTTTCCTGCTCACTCGCAATTCTGATTTTTGTGTTGATATGCATTGCATCAATATCGACCATCTTTTAATGGCAATAATTGACTTGGAAGGAATATGTTTGCAGTGAGCGCCACCGGCGATTACATCGCGGTGTCGCCGTGTGCGCAACTGAATCTGGCATGGCGGCAGCCGTGTAAGGCTTGCATATTGGAATTGCAATCGGATCTTTGTGATAAATAATTTGCCATCAAATCGGTGGATTTATATTTCGCATATTATTTACGCGACGCACATTTTTAAATTTTATGGATTAAATGGTTATGAATCAAATATATTTTTCACGCTCGTCGGTACTGACGGCGGTAACGGTTGGATTGTTCGCAGCTCAGGCGCACGCTGCGGACGGCATGATCTCGTTCGAGGGCAACATCGTCGGACAAACGTGTTCTGTAGTCTCGGCGGCACAAAATGTTGTGCTTCCGACTATCTCCGTACAAGCACTTAAGGATGGCGTGGCAGCAGGAAATAAGCTTTTTTCTATCTCGGTTAAAGGATGTGACGCCAAAGAAAATGGAACGATCAAGGCTGCATTCGAGGTAGGCCCCAACGTCGACATTGCCACTGGGAATTTGAGGAATAGCGGGCTAGAGAGTGGCGCTGCGAAGAATGTGCAAATTTCATTGCATAACAAAAATGACGGCTCGAAAATCACGATTGGCGATGCCTCGACTATTAAGAGCTACAAGATCGATTCAGGTGGTAGTGCGAAGATGGATTACATTGCAAAATATGTTGCAGTTGGGAGCGTGGGATTCGGCAAAGTAAAGAGTAACGTTACTTTCTCCCTGTACTACGAATAATTATCACATGGCGGGTGAAATCGGCGCGGGCTGCCAGATCATATAATGTAATTGGGATTGCGATGCTAGTTTCACCAATGTTTCGATGCATACTTATGGGCGCTATCTCAATTCTTGGATTGACGATCGCAACCCATGGATGGGGAGGTATTGTGGTGTCCGGTACCCGAGTCGTATATCCAGCTGATCAAAGAGAAGTCAGCGTGCGGCTGACCAATGAAGGGGAGTCGCCCGTACTGGTGCAGGCGTGGCTCGATCAAGGCGATCCAACTGTTAAGCCAGAACATATCTCGGTTCCGTTCACCCTGACTCCCCCTGTCTTTCGGATGGATCCACAACGTGGGCAAACTATGCGTTTGATGTATACGAAGGAACCGTTGCCGCAAGATCGAGAGTCGGTGTATTGGTTGAATGTGCTAGAAATTCCTCCGAAGCCTGCGAATCAGGAGGTGAACCAATTGCAATTGGCTTTCCGTACGCGCATCAAAGTGTTTTTTCGACCGAAAGAACTGGCTGGCTCGGCAGCGAAAGCCCCTTCGAACGTGACGTGGGCCTTAACGCCAATTGCGAATGGGCAGACTTACAGCCTTACGGCGACGAACCCCACGCCGTATGCGGTGTCGTTTAGCAAAGTGCTGCTCAAGTCGGAAGACCAGACTTATATCGCGGAGAGTGGTATGGTCAAACCCTTTGAGTCGGTAGAATTTGTCTTAAAAAATATTAAGCACCCGCTGCAAGGCCGGCTTCAAGTTTTGTATCAGTCAATCACTGATTATGGTGGAAGTGTTGATGGTACTGCAACGCTGAAGTAGTCGATGCTGGCTCAGAATGCATTTCGCTCATGAGGCCGAATTCGCCTATTGGTTTTATCGGCCATTTAAACGCAGCCGTACACACCCATTTCATCATCCTCGATTACGAACCGGGAAGCTTGAGAGTTTCGCCAAACCAATGGATCACTTCGCACCATTACACCTGAAACGGCTGCCCATGCTGATGGGGTTCGCACTGTCCGGGATGACCTGCGAAGCAGGTGCGACAGAAACGTCTCGGGTGACAGCCGAGTCCATTGAGGTTCACGATTCTAATGGAGCAGTTGCACAAGACCCGATTGAGTTCGATTCAACCTTCATGGTTGGCAAAACGGTTGATGCCAGTCGTTTCTCGCACGGGAACCCGGTGTTACCGGGCATCTACGCGGTAGATTTATTTTTGAACGACACACAGATGGCGCGGGAGCGAGTCCGTTTTATCGCATTGAATCCGGATGCGAATGCAGCGCCTTGTCTGACGCTTGCGTTACTGAATTCGATTGGAGTGGAAACTAGTCTTTGGTCCACGTCGCATGGCGGGCATGCCGACGAGGTCGATTCGAATCAATGTATCAATCTCACAAAGACGGTCCCAGCGGCAACGGTGACATATAATTCCGCCGAGCAGCGCCTTGATTTAAATGTGCCGCAGGCATCCTTGCGTCGTAAGGCCCGTGGGGAAGTCGACCCATCGTATTGGCAGCGCGGGGAGACCGCGGGCATCGTACGCTACGACTTGAACGCCTATCACTCGAGCTACGGCGGCGACAGTAGCAACAGCGCCTACCTGGGGCTGGGTGCGGGGTTAAATGTGGGCGATTGGCGATTGCGCTATCGCGGGTCGATGAACTATGGCGAGCGAACTGGCAGTCACTGGCAGTCACTGGAAACCTATGCGCAGCGCGATTTGACCCGCTGGAAGGCCCAATTGACGCTAGGCGACAGCACGACACGGGGCGATGTGTTTGACAGCTTTGGCGTGCGCGGCGTGCAATTGACTTCGGATGACCGGATGCTGCCAGACTCAATGCGTGGCTTTGCGCCAGTCGTGCGTGGGGTGGCACAGTCAAACGCCAAGGTTGAGGTGAAGCAAAACGGTCAGCTGATTTATCAAACGACCGTGGCACCCGGCCCGTTTGAGATCAAGGATCTAAATCCAACAGGCTACGGCGGTGACTTGCAAGTTATCGTAATGGAGGCCGATGGCCAGAGGCACTCGTTTTCGGTGCCCTACGCAACAGTGCCGCAACTGTTGCGTCCAGGCGTATCACGCTTTAGCGTTGCGCTCGGTCGCTACCGCAATATCGGGGGTTACGGCAACTATCAGCCATATGTCGCGCAAACCATCTACCAGCGCGGCTTTACAAACTTGCTGACAGGATACGGTGGCCTAATGGGCTCGCAAGGCTATGGGGCGGCTCTGCTAGGGGTATCGTTCAACACGCCGGCAGGGGCGCTCGCCGTCGACGTGACAGCCGCGCGTACCCAACTGGATAATCATACTTACCAAGGGCAAAGTTGGCGCCTTAGCTATGCGAAGTATCTGCCGCAGACGGCAACCAGTTTCACGATGGCGGCCTACCGCTATTCCACGTCGGGCTATTTTAGCCTCGCCGATGCCGTGCACGCTCGTGGCACACATGCGGGGCGCGGCTATTCCTCATGGAGCCTCTATCGAAAGCGCAATCGGGTTCAACTAAACGTTAGCCAGAAAATCGCTGATTCGGGTTCACTGTATGCGATGGGTATCGCGCAAGACTATTGGAATCGCAGCGGCCGGGATTTGCAGTTTCAGATCGGGTATTCGGGCGCTGCTCGTTGGGGCAGCTACAGCGTATCGGTGCAGCGTAATCTCAATGCGTATGGGACAGTGAATAACCAGGTCTATGCCAGCGTATCGATCCCGTTAGGCGGAAACGGTTTCGACAAGAAGGCGTTGTTTTCGAACCTGAATATGGCCGTGACGACGGATGGCAGCAGGAGGATGTCGGTACAGGCTTCGACCAGTGGCTCGGCGGGCTCGCGGAATCAATGGTCGTACGGCGTCAATGCGGGTTATATGGGTGGTTCCAGCCATGCAACGTCCCTGGGTGGACACGGCATGTATAACGGCGGCAAGGGCGCGGTGAGTGTATCGGCGTCGATGGGCCGGAACACGAATCAGGCCTCGCTGGGCCTTTCAGGTTCGATTGTGGCGCATAAGGGCGGCATTACGCTTGGGCAACCGGTAGGCCAGGATTCTCCTATTGGTCTGGTAGAGGCGAAGGGGGCGGAAGGCGCGGCGATCATCAATAGCCCAGGGGTACTCGTGAACAGTGCCGGTTACGCGGTGGTGCCATACCTTTCAGCCTACCGCGTCAATACACTGGCACTAGACCCGCAGGGGATATCAGAGGACGTGGAACTTGGGAGTAGCAGCCGGGACATCATACCGCGCGCCGGCGCGGTGGTGCGGGCTACATTCGACACGAAGGTGGGTAAGCCGATGCTGATGCGGGTGAAGTTAAGTGACGGCGAACCGGTGCCGATGGGCGCGGATGTGATGGATACGTCATCGAACAATGTCGGTGTGGTCGGCCAGGGCGGTACGGTGTTTGTACGGGGCGTACCGGATAAGGGCAAGTTGTCGGTACGGTGGGCGGAAGGACCGCAGGGTGTGTGCGGCTTCAGCTATCAAGCCGACGCAGAAGGCACGGGCGTTGCCCAGCCGTGCACAACGGTTACCGTCGACCCGTCAAGCAGGGCAACCCAAGCTGCGTCCAGCGCGTCAAACGCAGTGAAGTCAAGTCGGCCGACGTTGCCGATGCGACAACCTTAAAGATCGATGGTTGATTCCGGATACTACAAACATATCCGCAAGGAGCTGGTCTCTGGAATCGTACAGCGAATGGCGGTCGCTCCTGTCCTGCTAGGTCTCATTGAGCAGTACTTGCATTACTCCGTCGAAGACGGAGGAAATATCGTGACGCCGACCTTGGGCATCGGGCGCGGGTGTGCGTTGAGTCCATTGATTGGAGCAAGCCTCCTTTATCACGTCGACGAGCACTATGCGAACCAACCGGAGATTTATTATGTCCGCTATATGGGCGACTTCCTGTTACTGGCTCGAACGCAGTGGGCTTTGCGCCGGAGCGTGCGGGAACTCAACGCGTTCTTCGATCCGTCGGGTTTCGAGAAGCATCCCGACAAAACCCAAATAGGTGGAATCGAACGAGGATTTGATTGGCTGGGCGCTTGGATTACTCCGGCTGGTCTAACCATGGCGCCTCGCGCGCTGGAACATCGCCGGCTGCGTAAGCTGCGGCTTTATGAGCAAGCTCGGGGTAGCGGATTGTCTGAAGAGGCAGCCCTAGGCCGGATCCAGACGTACGTAGAACGGTAGACATCTTGGGCGAACGGGTTGTTGGTTCCGGGTGACGAACTTCGCGTCGGTGCGTCGGAGCCTATCTCCGAAACATTGTGTGCGAGGCATAAACAGGACTAAACCACGGTTTCGTCAGGACGAAAACGACCTCCGGCTAGGCTCGGAATTTGGCCCAGCCACGCCCCCTACGATGTCATCGCCGAAGGGTACGGTAGAACTTGCGCCGGTACTGCGTCTCAACCCCTCCCTCACCCCCTAACCCTTGCGGGATTGCCCCTCCCGGACCACCATGCCAACTCCTACACGAATGCGGCTGTCGCCCCTCTACTGCCTCCTCTCCCTCATGCCGTTGACCGCACACGGCCAAGCCACCAACGGATGCGACCCGATAGGCTCCCATGATATCCGGTTCGGCGACGTCCGAGTCAACAATGCCGTGCCCGGGGAACTCCTCACCCCATGGGTCAGGGGCTATGTAATCTTTCAATGCCGTGGCCAAATGCTCTCAAAAGCGATTCCTTCCATCGGGACCACGTCACCATACGGGCCTGCTCCCCAAGTCTTCGTATCAACCATCCAAGACTACCAAGCCCTGGACACAGTCGCCCTGGAAACGTCAAACAGAGGCGTGGGACTCGCCACGATTGTCAATTGGGAATGCCTTCTACTCAGCGGGGTCTGTGACGGGGCTTGGAAGGGCACTCCGCTAGCTCCGACGAAACTCGAATCAGTAGTGGCGCAGCCAAGTTCTTATAAGATCAGGGTCAACGTCATGTCCGCACTCGTACTGCTCGAACAAATGCCGAATGTCGGATTCGCTTCTGGCCAAGTGGACATCGGGCTAAGCTTGTTCGGAAAACTCCACACGAGTCGTGCCGTCATGCACAGGTGGTTCCTTATCCGTAACACGTGCCGAATAATTCCTCCGCTAACCCCGGTGCACATACCAGATGCCCACGTCTCCTCATTCGCGGGGCCTGGCTCGGAATCCCGCGCCTCCGATTTCTCCGTACGTATCAGTTCCTGTGGTAACACCCCGCTGCGAGTCCGAGTCGAACCCGCCGCTGGCACGGCCCCAGGTTTTCCATCCGTTGCCCGCCTCCTACCCACTTCCGGTGCAACAGGCGTGGGTGTCTTCTTAAAATGGGACAACGGCGCACCGGTGCTCCTGGGCGAAACAACCACACTACGTGAACACCTGCGCTGGGAAACCTCGGACTCCTTCAGCATACATCTTCGCGCAGGTCTAACTCAAACTCTACCGCGCGTGGGCGCCGGGCCGGTCTACGCGCAAGTCAGGGTAACCGTGTCTTATGACTAAAACTGAACCGCAACGGGAATCGTTGTCAAGCGCAGTTGAAATCTGAGCCACTTCGCGCGCGATCGCGCAAAGTAAAACTGGGCCAGTTGGTCAGTTTCTGGTGGTAGGCACGTGGCCGGCCTTGCGTTGTTGTTTAAGCCGGTAGCAATCGTCATCGATTGATGGAAAGCCTCGGCTATATTCCGCCCGCCGAAGCTGAGGCAAATTACTATCGGGAACTTGAAACAGCTGCCGCCGAACCCGCATCAACTTAAACCAACCAGCCTCCACGATTCCCGGGGCGGTTCACGCCGATCGACCTCCCACTTTGCGCCGCGTGCTTGAGCTGCGCACAACTTACCGATCAGGAGGATGAAGCGGATCGCGAGTGGACCCGACGTGCAAGTCGCTTTCTGCGCTGCGTCCTCGGCCTTGGCGAACGCGCGTCTCATGTGCGTCGGTCCAGTGGGCATGCAACTGAGGCGTCGGAAGTGGTTGTGCGAATCCGTTTGGAAATTCGCCAGCCGTCGAGTGAGGTCGTGTCCGGGACTGCGAGATTAACGCCACAGTTCTATCCCCATTCGGCCTTTGAAAACTGATAGCCTTTGTTGCGAATCGTCTTGATGCGTTGGAAGCTGTCACTGTTATCGCAGAGCTTTCGTCTGACTCTGCATATGAGTCCGTCAATCGCACGATCAGCTCCATTAAATTCTATACCGCGCAACTTTAATATTAGTTCGTTGCGAGTTACGACCTCGCCAGCGCGGCAGGCGAGCGCCCATTGTCGATGGCGGTCAAAATCCGCGCTTTTCCGGCGGCGTCACGTAACGGCGGCATGACACAAGTTTCAAAATCGACGTTGCAGGAGCGACGAACCTGTCGGAAGCGGGATATTGACGCGGGGCGC
>NZ_LOVS01000014.1:0-6550 GCF_001523835.1 Burkholderia sp. ABCPW 14
TCGCGCCCCGCGTCAATATCCCGCTTCCGACAGGTTCGTCGCTCCTGCAACGTCGATTTTGAAACTTGTGTCATGCCGCCGTTACGTGACGCCGCCGGAAAAGCGCGGATTTTGACCGCCATCGACACCGTTGACTGTTTTGCTAATGCGCCTTCCCATCGCATCGTAGGCAAAGCTCATCTCGACGGTACTGCCTTGTGCGATCTGCGTAAGCTGATTCCTCGCATTCCACGAGTAGGTGTTGGTGCCATCGCTGGTCAGATTGCCATTCGCGTCGTACATCAGCGACTGACCATTGAAGCTCGTCTTTCGGTCGTTGAGGTCGAACGTCGCCGGCTGCGTGGTGGCGGTCGGCAGCATATCGGTCGCTAAGGTACCGCTCTTGTTGATGATCCGCCCATCGGCGTCGTAGCCATAGGCCAGATCACCTAGCGCACTGCCATTGCTCTGCGTGTAAGTCAGTCCCGTCAGCTCACTCGCGTTGTCATAGCCATAGTTAACCGTGATGCCATTAGGCAACGTGAGCGTGGTACGGCGGTTGTCGGCATCGTACGCCAGCTGCACCGTCTCGCTGCCTTGCGTGATCGCCGTGAGGCGGTTCGCATTGTCGAAGGTGTAATTGGCTGTCGCCTGAGCGGCTGCGGTCATGCTGGTGCGACGACCGGCCGCATCGTATGTGTAGCTGACACTACCTTGCGGGCTATTGGTGCTCGTCACGCGATCAAGTCCATCGTAACCCCAGCTCAACGTGCCGCTCGTCGAGTCGATCAGGCTCGTCAGTCGGTTGCCGGCATCGTAATTGGCCTGAATGCCGGAGCCGTCCGCGTAGGACACCAGGCTGCGCCGGTTGAGCGCATCGTAGCTGACGTCGGTCACTTGCCCTTTGCGATCGGTATGGGTAAGCACCTGACCCATGCCGTTATAGGTCCACGACTCGCCCTGGTTCATCGCATCGGTGCGGGTAATCAGGTGGTTGCGATTGTTGTAGGTGTAGTTGATCACGCCTTTGTTGGGCAATGCCACGCTTAGCAGGTTGCCGTTGCCGTCGTAGTTGAAGGTGGTGGTCTGGTTGAGCGCATCGGTCGCTGACACCACACGGTCGTTGGTGTCGTATTGGATGAGCGTGACATTGCCCAGTGCATCGCGCGTGGCGATACGCCGGCCTAGCGTATCGACCACATAGTTGGTGATACGACTGAGCGGATCGGTGATGCTTTGCAGGTCGTACCCCTGGTAAGCAAAGCTCAGGGTATTGCTTAAGGCATCCTGCACCGCAGTGGGTTGGCCGGCGGCATTGCACTGGATGGCGGTGCTATGGCCCAGCGGATCGGTGATCCGTGTCAGGCAGCCGCTGGTATAGCTGAAGCTGGTGGTGTGGCCGAGTGGATCGGTCACTGATGCGGGCTGGTTGTAGGTAAGCGGTATTTTAAGCACACCGAATGGAGAATCATTTTCAACTGACGGGCGAGCATAGCCGCATCGTGACGGTCGAAGTTGACCGACGATGTTCGCGATGGAGTCTCGGTAATGCGCGTCGACGCGATGGTCGAAGCGAGCTCGGTGCGTCAGCTCACGCTCGCCTCGGCTTGCCGCTTCGCATAGTTGAACGGCAGCAGATCGCTGATGTCCGCGTCTGCGGCGCGCTGCGGCAATTCGGTCAGCACGTGCAGCAGCCAGGCGTGCGGTTCGACGCCGCAGGCTCGGCATGTCAGCATCAAGCTGTAGACCACCGCGCTCGCCTTCGCGCCGGCGACCGTGTCGCTGAACAACCACGATTTTCTCGCAGTGGCAAACGGTCTGATGTCGCGCTCGATGATGTTGTTATCAAGCGGCAGACGACCGTCGTCAACGTAGCGAATCAGATACTGCCATTGCCGGCGGCAGTACCCGATCGCCTCGCCGAGCAGGCTCTGCGGCAGTACCTTCGGGGCCAGCTCATCGAGCCATGCCTTGAAGGCGGTCAACAGCGGTACGCTGTGCCGCTGGCGCAGGCGATACCGGTAATCGGTCAGCATTTCGCCTTCTGGCAGCGTTTGCTTTGCCAGCGCCTCGACCTGATACAGCGCCTGGAAGAACTCGAGGGCTTTCGTGATGCGCGGACTCGGCTTGTTCTTCTGCCCTTTGAGCGCGTCCGTGAACAGCCTTCTCGCGTGGGCTAGGCATCCAAGGTGCGTCGCCGTCTTGATCGTGCGCCAGGCAGGCCAGCCATCCGTCATCAGCGTGCCCGAGTACTCTCCGAGGAAGGCACGCGGATGCTCCCCGCCGCGCCCCGGTTGATACTCGAACAGCACGACTGGCTGCTCGCTGTCCGCAGCGCTCCGGTAAACCCACATGTACGACGTATCCTGCGCCTTTCGATCCTTTTCCTTGAGCACCTGGACCGTGGTCTCATCGCCGTGGATCAACCATTGACTGCGCAGAACCTGCTTGAGCGCATCGTAAATTCGCGTGTAGTGCAGCTCGGCCGGACGGATGATCCAGTTCGCCAGCGTGCCGCGGCTGACCGCAATGTTCGAGCGTGCGAGCACGTCCTCCATGCGATACAGCGGCGTGCCGTCGACGTACTTGCCGGCCGTGACGGCGGCGATCATCGAGGGACTTGCATGGCTGCCCGGCAGGGGCTGCGCCGGCATCGGCGCGACCACGATCGGTGTGCGCACGCCGTGGCGTTCGCAGTGTCGGCACGCATATTTGGCACGCGCGCGCTGCAGCACCGACACCTTAACCTCCATGTGCAGTTGCTCGCTGACGTCCTCGCCCATGCGATGCAGGGCCTTGCCGCAGCACGGACAGATCTTCTGGTCTTCCGGCAGATCGTACTCGATGCGCTCGCGCGGCAGATCCGCAGGCAGCGGCTTGCGACCCCGCTTGCGGGCTTCGGGCTTATCGAGCTCTGGCAACCCGGTGTCTGGCAACGCAGGCACATCGCCGTAGTCCTCGTCGGTCGTCCCCGTTTCGGTGGCTTCCTCGGCCTCGTTGAACACGCGATCCTTGCGCTTCTCGCTCTTCGGCGCGTACTGTCGAGCCAGCGCGAGACGATATTGCTCTTCAAGCGCGTCAAGGCGCTTGATCAGTTCGTCGATCCTGGCGTCACGTTCGGCAATGCGCTGCGCGTCGGCAGCAGCGCGCGCCTCGAGTTCGTGGATATAGGCCTTGGCGGCCCGTGGTAATCGGGAGAGATCGGCTGTCATGCGCCTCACGATAGCGAAGCACGGCGCCGCACAGGTTTACGGAGATTTGCAACACTCAGGACGGACGTTGTTGGCCCACAACATCCGCAACACCGGGCTTCAACTCGTGAAGCAGTACTGTCGGGCGGGATGGCGGCGCAGCGCGTCGATGTCGACGCCGTCGAGCAGCAGGTGGAGTTGATCGACCGTGAGCTCGATCACTGCCTGCTCACGGCGGGGCCAGGCAAACCGATCCACCTCGAGCCGTTTCAACATCAGCCAGAAGCCGGCGCGGTCATAGAGCAACAGCTTCACGCGATCCCGTTTCCGGTTGTGGAACCCGAAGACGGCCCGCGCGAGCGGATCAAGCTGCATCGACTGCTCGACCATCGTCACCAGCGTGTTCAGCCCAGCGCGGAAGTCGATCGGCTCGCGATGCAGGTAGATCCGCAGGTCATTGTCGAAGCGGAACATCAACCCGCTCCCAACGCGACGATCATTGCCTTGACCAGTGGCGCGTCCTGCACCGAGCATTCCAGATCGATCGCGACGCCGTTGGGCAATCGTACCGACAGGCGCGCTTGCGGCGCCGCCGACATCGAGGGCGATTCTCGACGCATCGGCAACGACTGCGCAGGTGCCGCCGACTGCGGCGCTGCGCTCGCGAGCGTCACCACCGGAACAAACGCCGAAGGTTCGGCTTCGATCGTCCGCGCCGAGCCGGCCACTACGCCTGCCTTACGGTACATCTCGCACCATTTGCGCAGTTGGTTTGCGTTCACCCCAGCCTTGAGCGCTAGACCTGATAGCGACGCGCCGGGTTGCAAGCATGCTTCGACCAGGCGGCGTTTCCCATCAGGATCGAACGTCCGTTTGCCGTTCGGGGAAATGTGCGTCACCTTCAAGGGAAGGAAATCAAGGTCAATCGTGTCAGCTGTCATCGTGGTTGCGTCCGCAAGTGTGCGTTGCGGACGCAATCGTGGATCCATTCAGCAGTGTCGGCTAGGTGCGTGAGATTTCGCGCTTACGGTTGTAGTCACTGGTATATGTGAACTTCGTCGTGACTGCGTTAGACGTACCGGACAGTCGCGTGACACTGGTGACATTGCCCAGCGCGTCATGCGTGTAGGTCGTCGTACGCCCCAAGGCATCGGTAACGCTGTCGACCAAGCCGGAGGGCTCACGGTTGAAGGTCGTGGTCTGAGCGAGCGAAGTGCCATAAGCCGCGGTGATGCTAGAGGGATAGCTACTCGCGGGATCGAAGGCCACTTGTTCCTGATTACCGTTCGGATCGGTCACCGTGGTGGCGCTGACATGGTTGTTGCTGTCCGTGGCGTAGGCAAACTGGTAGGCCGTATTGTCCGCATACGTTTGCTTGGTGACACGGCCGTTGGCGTCGTATTGATTCGTCACCCACACATGGCCGCGCCGATCCTGCATGGTCAGCAAGCGATTGTTGCTGTCGTAGGTATATTGCTCCGTCGTCTGGTCCGGATAAGTCACCGTGGCCAAGGAGCCAGCACTGTTGTAGGCATAGCCCATCGTGCGGCCACTGTTGTCGGTGGCGCTGGTGATGCGATTGCTGCTGTCATAATTGAACGTAATGCTGCGCCCGCTGGGCGATACCATCTGCTGGATCAATCCGCCGTTGTAGTTGAACTGAACCTGGTTACCGTAGCGATCTTGAATCCACGAGAGGGAATTGGGCACATGGCGCGTAAACGCATATTGGGTGCCATCCTTCATTGTCAGAAGCCAATGCGCGCCGAGCGGCGTGTTGTCCAACAGAAATTGGATGGTGGAGCCATAGAAGGCCGACTTGGTGCCTGTGTGTTCCCACACGGCACCGGTCAGCGGCCAAGTGTCATTGCCGGCTATCTGGTTATAGGCAATCCCTTCACCGCAAGGCAATACCACGGACATCGAGGTGTTGCTATTGCTGCCGCCGCTGGTCCACAGATTGCCCGCACTCCACAAGTGGATGCCGAAGTTGGCATTGCCACCGATACCGAAGGCATGTGAATTGGGATCGGCCGACGTGTAGGCGCGCGTTAACGTCAGCGGCATCACATCGCGGATGGCAAAGTCATTCCATTCGTGGAACAAGATCCCCGTTTGTAAATCGATAGGCTGGCCTGTCGAACAGTTGTCTGGTTTTTGCTCGGTGGGAGGATTGGCCGTGCCCTGCGAAGCGCCGGCACCCAGCGCCCACGCCAAGGTCACTCCCGGATCGGGCGCCAGGTGTTTCGTATCGGCTGTTACATGCCCTGACCCATACATCTGCCAACCTTCCTTGACGCTGTACACCCAAAAATCCGCCGGTGCACTGGCCTTGGCCTTGCCGTAGTTGGGGTACACCACGCGAATGCCCCGGGCCGCTTCCGGCGTCAGCCCCTGCACCACTGCATCGCCCGGCTGGATGGTGAAGTACATCGGGAAGTTATCGGGCAGCGGGAACGGGGCGTGATCGACTGGCGTGGGCACCAACGCAATATGCGACAACACATGCCCCTTGCGATCCTTGAATACCGCTCCCGCAGGCACGTGCAGCTCCAGCCCTGGCATGTCGGGATGCGTCAGCACCACTTCGCGCGTGGTCGGCGTGGGCAGCGTGATCTCGTCGCGCGGCAGAATGCGCGGCAGATACATCACGAACGGCATGTGGCTGATGGCCTTCGCCTTCACATCCGCGCCCACGATGAAACGTCCGTACTTCACCTCACCATGACTGGCCGGTGCACCGTCCACGAGCAATTCATCGCGACCGGCCGGGATGTTGGAGAGCACGAACACACCCTCCGCATCGGTACGCACGGTGGTGTCACCGATGCTCACTTCCGCGTTGGCGACCGGCGCTTCATCGATCTGCCGCACCTGGCCGATCAGTGCCGTGGTCCCCTTCGGCAACGCGGCTTCGAGCGCATGCGCGTCGGGCAGGTGTTGATAAGGGGCGTACAGGCGCCAATGTGCACCGGTGAAATCGGGTGTGTTGTTCTTGCCGGGATAAAAGGCACCGTCGCGCACAAAGCTGTGCGCGCGACACAAGGTAGCGTCCGGACAGGGTGCCGCGTGATCACTGCCCGCCATGACGTAAAGCGGTGGCAGCGATGGGCCTGCCTCCTTATCTTCGGGCGCAGGGCGTGCACCGTGACCGGCCACCACCACACCCGTGGCATCGGTGCTGGTGGTCGTAAAGCCGACTGTGGTGTACGGCACCGCTGCGCCTGTCGCGGCATGCAAGCCTTTGACAAATAGAGGTGGCTTCGCTCGTTCGGACAGTTTTCTGAGATTTTTAAGTGGAACGTCCGAGGCAATCATGCTGCCGATTTGATCGCAGGCAGCGTCGCGAAGTATGCCTCATCCGGCGTCTGATCCGCCAG
>NZ_LOVS01000015.1:0-14883 GCF_001523835.1 Burkholderia sp. ABCPW 14
GCCAGACGGTCGACGGCGTGTTCACGACCGTCGAGGACGTCGCGAAGACGGTGCTGTTCCTGTCGGCGTTCCCGAGTGCGGCGCTCACCGGCCAGTCGTTCATCGTCAGCCACGGCTGGTTCATGCAATGAAGCCGCGCGCCCGTACCGAAAAGCAGGCCGTCGATCCGGCGGACCTGCACAACGAAGCAAGCGTGCCGCACGCGCTCGAGCAGGCGCACGCGCCGTTCCACGATCTGCCGTACGAAACGATCGCGCTCGTGCTGCAAGGCGGCGGCGCGCTCGGCGCGTATCAGGCCGGCGTATTCGAAGGGCTGCACGAAGCAGGCATTCCGCTCAACTGGATCGCCGGCATTTCGATCGGCGCGCTGAACACCGCGCTGATCGCCGGCAATCCGCCCGAGCGGCGCGTCGAACGGCTGCGCGAGTTCTGGAACACGATCTGCCAGCCCGCGTTCTTCCCCGCGTTGCCGGCCGTGTTCGAAGCCGCGCTCTTCAACAGCCACGATTACGTGCGCACGTTCTTCACCGCGAGCCAGGCGGCGAGCGCGGTCGTGCAAGGACAGCGCGGCTTCTTCGTGCCGCGCTTCCCGCCGCCGCTGCCGGGCGCGACGCATCCGCCGGAGAAGGTCAGCTATTACGACACGTCCGCGCTGCGCTCGACGCTCCTCAAGCTGTGCGACTTCGACCGGATCAATTCGGGCGAAACGCGCGTGTCGGTCGGCGCGGTGAACGTCGGTACGGGCAACTTCATCTACTTCGACAACACGAAGGCGACGCTGCGTCCCGAGCATTTCATGGCGTCGGGCGCGCTGCCGCCCGCGTTTCCGCCCGTCGAGATCGACGGCGAGTTCTACTGGGACGGCGGCATCGTATCGAACACGCCGCTGATGGAAGTGCTGCGCGCGTCGCCGCGCCGCGACACGCTCGCGTTCCAGGTCGACCTGTGGAGCGCGCGCGGGCCGCTGCCGGAATCGATGAACGAAGTGACCGAGCGCACGAAGGACGTTCAATATTCGAGCCGCACGCGCCTGATCACCGACACGCTGCAACGCGAGCAGCGCTTTCGCAACGTGCTGCGCCGCGTGCTCGACCAGGTGCCCGACGACCTGCGCAAGAACGATCCGTGGTGCCAGCAGGCCGAGACGCTGTCGTGCAGCAAGCGCTACAACGTCCAGCATCTGATCTATCAGCAGAAGGCGTACGAGCAGCACTACAAGGACTATCAGTTCGGCGCGTCGACGATGCGCGACCACTGGTCGGCGGGCCTCGCGGACATCCGCAAGACGCTCGCCGTGAAGGACGGCTTCGCGCTGCCGGACAACGACGCGGGCTTCGTCACGCACGACATTCACCGGATCCGGTAACGTTCTTCGCTCGCGGCCGGCGTGCGCCGGCCGCGTATTCCCTCGCCGCAACTCTTCGCTGCATTCGCACTTTCGCCATGCCGATTCTGGTCGTTCTGTTCGCGCTCGTCGCATTGATCTGGGGCGCCGTCTATACGTTTCATGCGATCGCCGCGCGCTTCGGCGACGCCGTTGCGATCGGCGCGGCGGTCGTCGCGGTAGCCGTGACCGCCGCGGCGGTCGCGCGCTGGGTCCGGCGGCGGCGCGACGTCGCGCCGAACACGCGCGAGGACGGCTGGACCCACGTGCTTCGGCGCGCGTGGGGCGATCTGCGCGTATCGGCGACGAAGGGGCTGCTGTGGCTGTCGCAGGACGGCGCCGACGGCCGCTACACGCTCACCGATCTGAGCGGCTGCCGCGCGGAAGCGCTCGACGGCCGCTGGTATCTGGTCGTCGCCGTGCGCGACGATCGGCGCGCCGAATGGAAGCTGCCGATGGACGACAAGCGCGACGCGCTGCGCTGGGAACGGGTGTTGACGCTCGCGAAGCGACAGCGCCTGTGAGGTGCGCGCGGTGAGCCGGCGCACGCGTGGAGCGAATCGTCACGCGATGCGCGAGACGGCAAGCGCCGCCGCGAGTCGCGAACGACGCGATGCGCCGACCGGAAGCCCGCCGATGATCGGCGATGACGACGTGCTGCGCCGGATACGCCGACGCTCAGGCAACGGTGTCGCCGCCCGCGAGCCGACGCTTTGAACATCGCGATCGGACGAAACGTATGCCACGTCAAACAAATCGGCGGCACCTTCATGGCAGGAGAGCCAAACCGGGTGACGCCGGCCGGCCCATCGGCCGGAGCGAACGCCGAACGCCGAACCCAACGAGCACAATCAGGGTCAAAATCTCCGCGCCACGAAATCCGCGGAAGAAAATCGCCCACGCCGCCGAAAACAAGCGGATCGTCCTATCCGCCCCTTGGCGCGCCTGCCACACTAGCAGCGTCAGCCTTTCAAATCGGAGTCCAGCGTGGCCGAAACCAACGCCTCCCGCCCACTTACCTTTCGCCCGTTCACCCAGGACGATATCGACACCGCTCAGCGCCTGTCCAGCAGCTTGCAGTGGCCGCATCGCGTCGACGACTGGCGCTTCGTCGCGAAGCTCGGCAGCGGCTTCGTCGCCGCGGACGAAAGCGGCGTGATCGGCACCGCGCTCGGCTGGCGCTACGGCGATGCGCACGCGTCGCTCGGCATGGTGATCGTCGCTCCGGACCAGCAAAGCCGCGGCATCGGTCGCGAGCTGCTCGCGCGGATCATCGACGACCTCGGCGAGCGCACAATGTTCCTGCACGCAACGCCCGCGGGCGAGCCGCTCTACGCGAAGTTCGGCTTCAAGCCGAACGGCACCATCGAGCAGCACCAGGGCGCCGCGCGCCATCCGCCGCTGATTTCGCTGCCGCCCGGCGAGCGCCTGCGGCCGATCGGCACCAACGACACGCCGCGCCTCGGCGCACTCGCGTCGCGCGCGTGCGGCTACGACCGCAGCGCCGTGATCGACGCGCTGCTCGCCGTCGCGAGCGGCATCGCGCTCGATCGCGACGGCGAACTGCTCGGCTTCGCGCTGTTCCGCCGCTTCGGCCGCGGCCACGTGATCGGTCCGGTGATCGCGTCGGACGCACCGCGCGCGCAGGCGCTGATCAGCCACTGGCTCGCGCTGCACGCCGGCATGTTCGTGCGGATCGACGTGTCGGGCGACAGCGGCCTGTCCGACTGGCTCGAAGGGCTCGGGCTGCGGCGCGTCGATTCGGGTCTCGCGATGGTGCGCGGCGAAGCGCCCGAGCGCGATCCGGCGCTGCGGCAGTTCGCGGTCGTCAATCAGGCGCTCGGCTGATCCCGCGCGACCGCCACCACACGCTTCATCCGATGACTTTCGTCTACAAGGCCGATCCGGCGCGCGGCGCGCAATGGGCGCGTCTTTTCGCGGAGAAGGCGCCCGATGTGCCGTTCCGTGTGTGGCCGGACGTCGGCGACCCGGCCGCCGTCCGTTATCTGGCCGCGTGGCAGCCGCCCGACGATCCGCTGCGGCCGATGCCGAATCTCGAAGTCGTGTTCTCGGTCGGCGCGAGCGTCGATCGGTTGGCGATGCGCGACGCGTGCAAGCGGCTCGGCATCCTGTTCGACCGCCGCGAGGACTTCGACCGCTTCGTCGCGGCGATCCGCAACGTCGACGAGATCGTCGAATGCCACCTCGCGAGCGGCGGCTATGACTGCCGCGTGAGCCACGATCAGACGATCATCGAAGGGCTGCTCGAACGCAACATCGGCATCGAGAGTACTTCCGCTACGTGATCATCAAGTCGCCGTTCGTGAAGCGGCGTTATCCGCTCGAAGCACTGTTCGCCGATCGGCATTGATGTGCCGGAAAGCCCGATTTCGCCGGTGATCGGCATACGGGCAGCCCGCTTCGGACGCGCCCGCAGCCGCTCCCGAAAAATCTCACCTTTGGACGAAAAACGCATCGGCGCGGACCGCGAGCGCACCTGCCGGACGCGCGTCGACGGCCGTTCTCGCAGCAATCGGAACAGCCACGGCCGCAGCGGTCGCCGTTCGTCAGAACGTCACGCGCCCTTCGAGATAGAACACGCACGATCCTTCGAGCTCGACGCGCTCGCCGATCAACCGGCAGCGCATCTCGCCGCCGCGCGGCGACGCCTGATACGCACGAAACGCGGTCCTGCCGAGCCGCGCCGCCCAGTACGGCGCGAGCGCGCAATGCGCGCTGCCCGTCACCGGATCTTCCGACACGCCCTTCGCCGGCGCGAAATAGCGGCTGACGAAGTCGTAATCGCCGCCGTCCGCGGCCGTCACAATCACGCCGCCGCGATCGAGCGCCGCGAGCACGGCCATGTCCGGATTCAGCGCACGCACCGCCTGCACGCTCACGAGCCTCACGAGATAGACGAACGCGTTCGCTTGCACGTCTTCGAGCACGTCCGCGCCGAGCGCGTCGGCGAGCCGTGAAGGCGCGTCGCTTCGCGCGGTCGGCCGGGCCGGAAAGTCCATCCGATAGCCGCCCGGCGTGCGATCGACGGTCAACGGTCCGCTTGCCGTGTCGAACACGACGCGCTCGCGCTCGGGCTCGATCCGTTCCATCACGACGGCGGCGCTCGCGAGCGTCGCGTGCCCGCAAAGCGGCACTTCGACCCGCGGCGTGAACCAGCGCAGCCGGTAATCGGATGCGTGCGGCACGACAAACGCCGTTTCCGCGAGATTGTTCTCGGCCGCGATCGCTTGCATCACCACGTCGTCCGGAAAGCGCTCGAGCAGCACGACCGCCGCGGGGTTGCCGGCGAAGCGCCGGTTCGCGAACGCATCGACTTGATAGATGGGCGCCGAGGTCGTCCGGTCAGCCGCTCGATCGGTATTCGCGTTCATCGCATTCATCGCGTTCGTCGTCCAGGCCTGTGCAATCGGTTAATGGAAGGTGAGCGCGCCGCTGCACCGGCGCTCACGGCAAGCCGTTGCCGCAATGCGCGGCGAAGCCCGGCCGCGTGGCGAGCCGCTCGAAGTACGCGGACACCGCCGGGAAATCCGGCTTGTCGAACGGCGTGCGAAGCCAGCGGTTGATCGACAGGCCGATCGCGATATCCGCGAGCGTGTAGCCGGAACCGGCGACGAACGCGCCCGTCGCTTCGAGCCGCGCGTTCAGGATCGCCATGTGCCGCGTCCAGCTCTCGCACGATGCGCGGATTTCCGCTGGATCACGATGGCTCGGCTCGTTGCGCACGAGCGCGAGGAACGCATAGCTCCATGCGCGGTTCAGCGCGGTCGTCTGCCAGTCGAGCCATTGATCGACGCGCGCCCGTGCATGCGGCTCGGCCGGATACAGGTGCGCGCCGCCGTGCTGGTTCGCCAGATAACGGACGATCGCGTTCGATTCCCAAAGCACGAAATCGCCGTCCACGAGCACCGGCACGAGGCCGTTCGGGTTCAGCGCGAGGAATTCGGGCGTCTGCGTCGACCGGAAGCCTGCGCCCCAGTCTTCGCGTTCGAATCCGAGCTGCAATTCGGCGCACGTCCACAACACCTTGCGGACGTTGATCGACGGCGCCTTACCGAGCACTTTCAGCATGACGGACCACCTCGTTGGACGAAAACGCCGACGATTGTAGAGGCGCACGCGCGATGCCGACAGATACGGTTCGCTGCGCCCGGACCGATGCGCTTGCAAGCCGCGCGCAAGCGCGTTCCGCTTTCGCCTGCGTCACCAGACGCGCGGCACGAGCCGCCAGCGCACGCGCTCGCAATACGCGCGATAGCCGTCGAGGTGCACGCTCAGGTAGCGCTCCTCGTCGATGAGCCGCGCGACGACGCCCGCCGCGAGCGCCGCGGCGAACGGCCAGGCCCATGTCGATTGCGCGGCGATCGGGCTCCCGAAAAATATCACCATTGCGCCGGAATACATCGGATGCCGGACGAAACGGTACGGCCCCGACGAGATCACCGTCTGCCCGCGCTTGACCTCGACGATGCTCGACGCGAAGCGGTTCTCGCGCAGCACCGCGAAGCAGATCGCGAAGCCCGCGATCACGAGCGCATTGCCGAACATGACCGCGCGCCAATCGACGGGCATCCGCGCGACGCGCCATTCGGCGCCCATCGCGACGACGAGCCCGACGCTCGCGACGCTCACGAAGGCAAGGATGATCTTCTGGCTGAGCTCGCGCTCCGCACGCACGCCGACGCGCATCCGGCTCTCGACGAGCGCCGGATCGTGCTTGAGGAAATAGAGGGCGAGCAAGGTCGTGGCCCCGGAGAACACGAGCCAGTAGATCCAGCCCTGCCAGTAGCGCAGCGAGCCCGCCGACGCGAAGATCAGCACGGCGAGCACCGCGACGAAGCGCGCCTGCGCGCCGAGTACGCGCTTCGACAGCGTGTTCATTGCGGGTTCCTCCTTCTGTGTCATGTCGCGCGACGACAGCGAACTGTACGTCACGCGCCATGTGTAGCGCATCGCGCATCGGGCATCGATTCGCGAGTCGGTGTCTGGACCGGCCGGATGGCCCGTTAGTGGCGGATGCGTTTGCAGTCACGGGCCGAACGCCGACTGCCGATCGTTGATTCACTGCCGCCGATCGTTAGCCGGTGCCCAACGCTCGAATTTGCTGCATGCCATTCAACGCCAGACGCCTGATTTTCGACGTTCGCCAGACGATTATCCGCCGTTCGCGCGCTCGTTCAGATGCGCAAACGCGTCCGCGAGAAAATCGACGCACACGCGCACCTTCGCCGAAGCCGCGAGCCGCGCCGGATAGACGGCCCATACGTTCGCCGGCTGGATCGCATCGGGCAGCACGCGCTTGAGCTCGCCGCTCGCGAGCAGCGGCCCGGCTTCCCAGATCGAGCGCAGCACGATCCCGCGTCCGGCCAGCGCCCATTGCACGGCGACCTCGCCGTGATTCGTCGACAGCGCGCCGCCGACCTTCACCGACGACGTCTCGCCGCGCACCGTGAGCCGCCATACGCCGAACGGATGATCGCGCTCCTTGATCGCGAGGCACTGATGCGCGGCGAGATCCGCGAGCTGGCGCGGCGTGCCGTATCGCGCGAGATACGCGGGCGACGCGCACAGCACCCGGTAGTTCGTCGCGAGCCGCTTCGCGATCAGGTGATCGGCGATCTCGTCGCCGATCCGGATGTCGAGATCGAAGCCTTCGCCCGCGACGTCGACGAGCCGGTCGAACAGATCGAGCCGCACGTTGAGCTGCGCATAGCGTTCGTTGAAGTCGAGCAGCGTGGGGGCGAGCACGTGCCGGCCGAAACCGAAGCTGCTCGAGATTCGCAGCGTGCCGCGCGGGACGTTGCGGGTCGTCGACACGTCTTCGACGAGATGGTCGACGTCGTCGAGGATCTTCTCGGTCCACGCATAGACGCGCTCGCCGGCTTCCGTCACTGCGACGCGGCGCGTCGAGCGGTGCAGCAGCCGCGTGCCGAGCTGCTTTTCGAGTAGCGCGACGCGCTTGCTGACGTATGCGGGCGACACCGCGAGCTGCTCGGCGGCCGCGCTGAAGCTCGCGAGCCGCACGACGACGCTGAAGACGCGCAGGTCGTCGAGGTTCGGCACATTGTTCACGATTCGTGGAAAGTCGATTAACCGAATGGCCGATTTTAATCCTTCCAGAAATAAATAAAATGCGTGAATCGACAACGGCGCGCGTCCCGACGACCGCGCTCCTGATGCCGCTCGCGCCCGGTTCGGCCGATGCGGACGGCTCGACACGACGAGGAATCCAGCATGAGTGACAAGGTATACAAGATCGCCGTCATCCCCGGCGACGGGATCGGCGTGGAAGTGATGCCCGAGGGGTTGCGCGCGCTCGACGCGGTGAGCCGCCGCTTCGGCCTGCGCTTCGAATACAAGCCGATCGAATGGGCGAGCTGCGACTACTACGCGAAGCACGGCCAGATGATGCCCGACGACTGGAAAACACAACTTTCCGACATGGACGCGCTGCTGTTCGGCGCGGTCGGCTGGCCCGAGACGGTGCCGGATCACGTGTCGCTGTGGGGGTCGCTGCTCAAGTTCCGCCGCGAATTCGATCAATACATCAACCTTCGTCCCGTGCGCCTGTTCGACGGCGTGCCGTGCCCGCTCGCCGGCCGCAAGGCGGGCGACATCGATTTCATGATCGTGCGCGAAAACACCGAAGGCGAGTATTCGGCCGTCGGCGGCGCGATGTTCGAAGGCACCGACCGTGAATTCGTCGTCCAGCAGGCGGTGTTCACGCGGCTCGGCACCGAGCGCGCGATGAAGTTCGCGTTCGAGCTCGCGCAGCGCCGCGCGAAGCAGCTGACCGTCGCGACGAAGAGCAACGGCATCGCGATCAGCATGCCGTGGTGGGACGCGCGCGCGGCGGAGATGGCCGCGCACTATCCGGACGTCGCGTGGGACAAGCAGCACATCGACATCCTGTGTGCGCGCTTCGTGATGCAGCCGGACCGCTTCGACGTCGTCGTCGCGTCGAATCTGTTCGGCGACATCCTGTCCGACCTTGGCCCCGCATGCACGGGCACGATCGGCATCGCGCCGTCGGCGAACCTGAACCCCGAGCGCAAGTTTCCGTCGCTGTTCGAGCCGGTGCACGGCTCCGCGCCGGACATCGCGGGCAAGCATGTCGCGAATCCGATCGCGATGATCTGGTCGGCCGCGATGATGGTCGATTTCCTCGGCGAAGGCGTCGGCCGCGCCCGCGAAGCGCACGACGCGATCGTCGCCGCGATCGAGCACGTGCTGAAGCACGGCCCGCGCACCGGCGATCTGGGCGGTCGGGCGTCGACGAGCGAAGTCGGAGACGCGATCGTCGCGCATCTGCTCGGCTGATCGCCACGCATCGTCTCAACCGCATCGCTTCGTCAGGATTCGCACCATGTCGCTCACGCTGTCCCGCACCGCACTCATCCGCACCGGCAAGCGGATCGACGGCGAATGGCGTCCCGCCGCGTCGAGCAGCCGCTATGCCGTCTCCGATCCGGCCGCGCTCGACGTGATCGCCGACGCCGCGCCCGGCATGCAGTTCTGCGGCGAGGAGGCGTTCGGACCGGTAGTTGCGTTATTCCGCTTCTCGACCGAGAGCGAAGCGCTCGCCGCCGCGAACGACACGCCGTACGGCCTCGCCGCGTACTTCTACACGCAGAACGTGCGACGGATCGCGCGCGTGTCGTCGCGGCTCGAGGCAGGCGTCGTCGGCATCAACGAAGGCCCGCTCGCGAGCGAAGCGGCGCCCGTTCGGCGGCGTTAATGAATCGGGCTACGGCCGCGAAGGATCGCGCTACGGGCTCGACGACTATCTCGCGAACAAATATCTGTGCGAAAGCGGCCTCGACTGAAACCTCTCATGATCGAACGTGCGTGCGATCGCATGAAATCGCTCACCGAACGATGTCGCGTGCATGTCGGCGGCCGTGCTCGCGATCACGCATGCCCGTTGCGCGCGTGAACCGCCGCGACGTATTCATCGACTCCCGAAAAAGCTCACCATGACCGAATCGGCTCCCGTATTTCCTCACTATTCGATCGAGGTCGACTTTCCGAACCTCGATGCGCATCGTGCCGGCAATGCCGGCGTCGACTACGTTCATCGCTTCGGTTCGGGCGTGCCCGGCCCGCACGTGATGATCAACGCGCTCACGCACGGCAACGAAGTGTGCGGCGCGATCGTCGTCGATGCGATGCTGAAGATGGGACTGCGTCCGCGCCGCGGCGTGCTGACGCTGTCGTTCGCGAACGTCGCCGCGTACGAGCGCTTCGATCCGGCCGAGCCCGACGCCGCGCGCTTCGTCGATCAGGATTTCAATCGCGTGTGGATGCCGGCCGTGCTCGACGATTCGTCGAAGCGCTCGGTCGAGCTCGATCGTGCGCGCGCGCTGCGGCCGTTCGTCGACGAAGCCGAGTGGCTGCTCGACCTGCACTCGATGCATGAGCGCAGCGCGCCGCTGATCGTCGCGGGGCCGCTCGACAAAGGCACGGCGCTCGCGCTGCAGATCGGCGCGCCGTCGACCGTGATTCGCGACGAAGGCCATCCGGAAGGCAAGCGCATGCGCGATTACGACGGCTTCGGCGATCCGGCAAGCGCGAAGAATGCGCTCCTCATCGAATGCGGTCAGCACTGGGAAGCGCAGGCGGTGGCGGTCGCGCGCGACAGCACCGCGCGCTTCTTGGTCGCATCGGGCATCGTCGACGAGCGGGATCTGCCCGCCGACTGGTTCCTGCCGCTCGCGAAAACGATGCGGATCGTCCAGGTGACGGAGCCCGTCGTCGCGACGAGCTACGACTTCCGTTTCGCCGATGCGTACACTGGCCTCGAGCATTTCGCGCAAGCAGGTGAGGTGATCGGCTGGTCGGACGGTGTGCCCGTCACGACGCCGTATCCGGACTGCGTGCTCGTCATGCCGTCGCTGCGTCAGTTGCGTCCCGGCGTGACCGTCGTGCGACTCGGTCGTCTCGAACGCGAAGTGCCGCAGCGAGAATGATGCGGGCGGCGGGCCGTTCGATGCTGCGCCAAGCGCCGGACATTCGGCGCTCAGCACTCGGCATTCGAAATCAGGCGGCGCCGCGAAGCAAAGCTTCGCAGCCTTTCATGCCACATCGCACCGCACATCGCTGCTTCGCGCGGCGCGATGCCGCACACCGCCCGCCGTCTATCAAAGCCCGAGATCCGACAGGCTCGGATGATCGTCGGGCCGGCGGCCGAGCGGCCAGTGGAACAGGCGGTCCGCTTCGCGGATCGGCATGTCGTTGATGCACGCATGCCGATGCGCCATCAGGCCGTTCTCGTCAAACTCCCAGTTCTCGTTGCCGTACGAGCGGAACCAGTTGCCCGCGTCGTCGTGCCATTCGTACGCGAAGCGCACCGCGATCCGGTTGTCGGTGAACGCCCACAATTCCTTGATCAATCGATAGTCGAACTCGCGCGTCCATTTGCGACGCAGCAGCCCGACGATCTCCGAACGGCCCGTGGCGAACTCCGCGCGGTTGCGCCATTTGCTCTGCGGTGTATAGGCGAGCGACACGCGCTCGGGGTCGCGCGTGTTCCAGCCGTCTTCAGCAGCCCGAACTTTTTGTATGGCGGTTTCGCGCGTGAACGGCGGGACAGGCGGACGGATTTCAGTTGAATCGGACATCGTGTTCTCCAGATTGAGGACGTGAAAAAGCCTGCCCGGCTCGCCGGTGGACGGCGGGCAGGTCGAGGTACTGCAATTCGATCGAATGAAAACGGGGCGAGGCGTCAGCCGCAACGGTTCGGCAACGTCGCGTCGATCAGCAGCTCCGCCGCCGCGCGCGCGTCGCGCGCAGCCGTCGCGTCGCCGCTCACGAGCGCGACGCCGATCGCGCCGTCGATCAGCACAAGCCATTGACGCGCGAGCCTTGCGACGTGCCGCCGGTCCGCGCCGGTTTCGGCCGCGTATGCGTCGAGCTGCTCGCGCACGAATGCAAGCAGACGTTCCTTGTGCTCGCGCGCGACGACGCGAATCGGATCGTCCGGATGTTCGATCTCACCCGCCGCGTTCAGGAACGCGCAGCCGTGGAAGTCCGTCTGCTCGAACCATTCGCGCAGCACGTCGAACATGCCGACGAGTCGCGCACGCGGCGACTTGCCGCGCTGTTCCGTTGCGTCGACGAACCATGTCATCCAGCGTTCGTCGCGCCTTTCGAGCGCGGCGGCGACGAGCGCCTCCTTCGATTCAAAGTGCGTATAAAAGCTCTTGCGCGCGGCGCCCGACAGCTTGACGATCGCATCGACGCCCGTCGCGTGAATGCCGCCCGCATAGACCAGCGTTTCGGCCGCGTCGAGCAGGCGCTCGCGCGCGCCGGCGGCGGGAGAGAGGTCAGGTTTCGTATCCATGCGTTTACGGTAGAACGATCATTCTCCTTTGTCAACATCGAATCGATGAGCTATCGTCTTCGCACACATTCGACAAAAGAGGCACGGATGAAGCCGGCAAGATGGGCAGGATGGATCGCATGTGCGATCGCGATCGCGATCGCGGGAACGACGGCAGGCTGCACGCCGCTGCGGGTCGTCACGCACAGCGTATCGACGACGGAAGCCGCTGTTCCGGCCGGCCGCTACACGCTCGATCCACACCACTGGAGCATCGTGTTCGACGTCGATCACTTCAAGTATTCGCGCGTCGCGATGCGCTTCGATCGCGCGAACGCGCAACTCGACTGGCGCACGGGCGGGCTCGCCGACAGCGGCGTGACAGCGTCGATCGACGCGGCGAGCGTCGACACCAACGTGCCGCTGCTCGACAAGCTCGTCGCGGGCGCCGATGCACTCGACGCCGTTCGCCATCCGCAAATCCGTTTCGACAGCACGCGCTTCACCCGCACGAGCGCGACGCAAGGCACGCTGACCGGCAACCTGACGATCCGCGGCGCGACGCATCCCGTCACGCTCGTCGTCACGTTCAACGGCTACGGCCGCAATCCGCTGACGAAGCAGGGCACGCTCGGCTTTTCCGCGAGCGGCACGTTCAGCCGTGCGCAATTCGGCGTGACGAGCTGGTATCCGGCCGTCGGCGACGACGTGCGCGTGCGCATCGAAGCGGAGTTCGTCAAGGAAGGCGAGACGCCCGCGCAATGACGGGCCGATGACACTCCGGATCTTTCGCGACACGTGACGTTTGCGACGATCGTCATCCATCACGACGCACATCGCCACGCCGAAATTTTTTACGACATTTTTTCTTGAAGGACTCGCTCGCGACTCCCTACACTTCGGACAACCGTCGAGGTTTGGGAGGTGTCATGCAGCAGCAACGAGCGAAGACCGAACGACCCGCGCACTTCGCGTGTGCGACTCGCATGGACGGCCGCGTCGTGCTGAGACGTTTCGATCCGGCGCAAGACTCGTACGGCGAGCTGACCGCGCTGTTGCATCGCGCGTTCGTGCGGCTCGGCCGGATGGGACTCAATTGCCCGTGTGTCGATCAGCCGGCCGCCGTCACGCGGCAGCGCGCGCTTGCGGGCGAGTGCTTCGTCGCCGTCTGCAACGGCCACCTCGTCGCGACAATGACGCTACATGCGCGCGACCTGTCGTCGCCGTGCGAGCTCTATCGCCGCGGCAACGTCGCGACGCTGCGGCAGTTCGGCGTCGATCCGGTCTGGCAAGGGCGCGGTATCGGACGATCGCTGCTCGCATTCGCCGCACATTGGGCGGCCGCGCGCGGCTACCGGCGCCTCGCGCTCGACACGCCGCAGCCCGCCGCGCATCTCGTCGGCTTCTACATACGCCAAGGATTCCGAATCGTCGACGTGATGCACTTCTCGGGAAAGAGCTACGACAGCGCGATCCTCAGCAAGCCGACAGCGGCATCGCCTTCGTATGCATCGAAGGCTTGCGAACTGCCGCTTACACCGACACCGCTCGAACGCGCCGCATGAAGTCCGACGACGATGTGCGCCGGCGCGAGCGCGAATGCGAGCCCAGCGAACGGGACGTGCGCAAGTTCGGACATGTGAAGGCCGCGATGCGCGTGCGCGGTCTCGCCAAAGTGGAGTTCATCACGATCGCAACGAGTCAGGCGTTGACGGCGGCGTTCGCGAGCCTCGCGTACGGCATCGGCTGCGACGTGGAACCGGGTCCGCTGCTTCTCTTCAACTTCATCAGTTGCGCGCTCGTCAGCTTCTGGCTGCAATCCGACGCGCAGCGCGCCTATCTCGAAGCGCAGGCAAGCGGGCGTCTGCGCAAAACGCCGCATGCCGATACCCTACCCAACGTCCCTCTCGATTGCCCGAAACGTTGGCTCGTCATCCTGAATATCGAATTGAATCCGAAACTGCTCGACGATGCGCGGTGACGCGCGAGCCGTCATCCCGAATCTGTTCCGCATTGAAATATTGACGCTTCGTTTACGCCCGTCGCGCCGTTCTTTCGAACGATTTGATATCCGCCGCGCTGTAATGGAGACGTGAAGCGCGACCGAACCGACGATTGAAGCGGGAGAATCGATGCCGACCTGCGCCTATCTGCAAATCGGCCTTTTCATCGTGGTACTGACGTTGCTCGTCAAGCCGCTCGGGGGCTACATCGCTCGTATCGCGAACGGCGATCCACCATGGTCGATGCGAATGCTGCAGTTCGTCGAGCGATGGACATATCGCGCGGCGGGCATCGATCCCGAACAGGGAATGAGCTGGAAAACCTACGCAGTCGCGCTACTGCTGTTCAATCTGCTCGGCATGATCGCACTCTATGCATTGCACCGCGCGCAGCATCTGCTGCCGCTCAATCCGCAGGCACTTCCCGCCGTCAGTGCAGACCGGCGAAGGCGTGTTCGGCGGCCCCGGCTCGGGACTTTTCGGGATGCCGGTGCACGCGATGCTCGCCGTGTTCGTCGCGGGATTGATGATCGGCCGCGCGCCCGAATATCTCGGCAAGAAAATCGATCCGCACGACATGAAGCTCGTTGCGATCGCGATCCTCGCGACACCGCTCGTCGTGCTCGTCGGCACGGCCGCGTCGGTGTTGCTGCCGGACGGCGTCGCAGGCATCGCGAATCCCGGCGCGCACGGCTTCAGCGAAATCCTCTACGCGTTCATGTCGGCGGCGAACAACAACGGCAGTGCATTCGCGGGCCTCGCCGCCAATACGCCGTTTTACAACGCGACGCTCGCGGCGGCGATGTGGTTCAGCCGCTTCGCGACGATCGTGCCGGTGCTCGCGCTCGCCGGCTCGCTCGCGCCGAAGGTGCGGCGCGCGGCCGGCCCCGGCACGCTGCCGACGCACGGGCCGCTCTTCGTGGTGATGTTGATCGGCACGATCTTGTTGATGACGTTGCTGACGTATCTGCCTGCGCTCGCGCTCGGGCCGATTGTCGAACAGGTGACGATGGGAGCCATGCATTGAAGCTGTTGATGGCGGCGTAAAACCGCGCTTAAACGGCGGCGCAATGCTGAGTAATTTTCTCAAGTACGCAGGGGCCCTCGGGCCCCTTTGACGTGTTGCGACGGCGGTACCGTTCAGAACGGCGGGTCGG
>NZ_LOVS01000016.1:0-12302 GCF_001523835.1 Burkholderia sp. ABCPW 14
TGAACGCCGCTGAGTGCGTCCTTCGGGTTCTCTTCGTCATTTCTTGGGTTCCTTTGCCTGCATTATCGCTGGCTCAGGCCCCAGCCGTTCCACTTATCCGGTTGTCCGAATTTGCGCGGCCACCTCTAATAGCGTGTAGCGCGAACCGGGGTAGAGGTCATCCGGCAATTGCACGAACGCCAAGCGCCCCCCTTCGGCGCCGATCACGTGCACGGGTACGGTGCCCTCCGGTCCCAGCAACGTCACGCTATGGGTATTCAGTTGTTTCAGATCAACCGGCATGGCAAACCGCAACACCAAGGGACCATGAATGGAGGCTTGGTCGGTATCCGAGAGGGGACGTGTTTCAGCAATCAGCGACGATGACGTCTGTTTTGAAGCAAGCTGAGACGACACGTCCGGATGGAAGGTCCATGCATCGTGCAAGGGAAACCCTTTGGCATCAACACCGTTCTCGACGCGCACCGAGCCGTCGGCCTGCAACGTGGCGATCGCATCCATGCGCGGCGCGTAGATCCCCGGCAACGACGTGATCTGGTGGGAGGCTTCTTGCCATACCACCGCCGTGGTGGCGGGCGTGCCATCGGATGACCAGCCGCCCGTCATCAGCAGCGTGCCGTCCGTTAGCACCGTCAATGTATGGCCTGCGCGTGCAGGCAGGCCCAGGGGGCCTGTGCGTACGAAATGCTGCGTGTCGGGATTGAACCATTCGCCACTGTCGAACACATGGCCTTGGGCATCGATGCCGCCCCAAAACAACACCAGGCCATTCGGCATCACGGTGATCGAACCAAAACGCCGTGCTTCAGGCAGCTTCACGACTGCTCGTTGGTTATCGCCGATGAGATAAGCGACACCCTCGGCACCACGCACCTCTAGCGTGCGGCCATCCGATAACAACGCGCGGCTGGTGTCCGCCGATGCAGGCAGCACAAACGTGTGATCACCGCTATGGATGTACTCGGGAGATGTCGGCAGCGGCAGCGCCAAGGCGGTCGCGCTGAGCACCGCCATGCTGACCAAGGTCACCAGTGCCGTTCGATTCCGTTTAACGCTGTCCACGTTCATTGTCGATTCCTTGAATGCATTACCGTTTCAATCTGTATCAATGCGATCACGCCCTAGGTCACGGCGCTTATTGAAGTGTTAAGGTCAACCGCGCACTGCCGGGCGCACTATCGGCCGTGCCAATGACCACCGTGTAGGTTCCCGTTACCGGCAAATTCGGCAAGGTGAGCGTCGGCGAAGTGCTGGAATTGAGCAGACCGTAGTAATTACTCATAGTGGGGGACGAGGTAGTGGGCGTGTAGACAAAGACCGCCATGAACCGCCCGCCGGCCGCGTTGACATTCGACAGCGACAAGGTCGCCGTCTGCCCCGCCGTCGCGTTGAACGTCACGCGCTCCATCGGACCCGCGCTGAGATCGATATCCAAGGGTGTGTTGGAGGTCAGTGCGGGGCCGATGACATCCGGCGCCACCAGCGCATTGAACGCCATCGTGCCGCCCCCGTTGGGTGTACCGCTACCCGAGGGATAGACCAGCGCGTAATACGTACCGGCCGACAAGTTCCATAGCGGTTGATGGCAATACGTTGCGGCGGTGGTCGAACCGGGGCAATCGACCGTGCCGATCACCGTACCGGATGCATTGGATACCTGCATGGTGACCTGATTGGGGTTACCGCCGTTGACGTTGACGTTGGTCAACTCCAATTCCAGATTGTCGCCTGCGTTGGCCGTGAAGCTCAGCCCCACGTCCTGGTTGAAGACATTGGTGCTGTAGGTTTGGCTCGTGCCATCGGTGGGCACCGTGCCCTCCTGCCCCGCTATCAAGGTCAGCTGGCCGGTCGTGGGGGCGGAGTCCTCCGAGCCGATCACCACCGTATACGTACCGCTGACCGGCAAATTCCCCAGATTGAGCAGGGTCGAATTATTCGAGTTGAGATAGCCGTAGTAGTTGGTCTGGGTAATCGGCCCACCCGGTGCGTAGACGATCGCTGCGAGGAACCGTCCACCCACGGTACTCACGTTCGAGAGTGACAACGCCAACGCCTGGCCGGCGGTCCCATTGAACGTTACCCGCTCCATCTGGCCGGCACTCAGGTCGAACGCCAGCGGCGTGTTGGGCGTCAAGGCTGAGCCGATGATATTTGGCTGGAGGGTAGCGCCGAACATCATGGTGCCTCCGCTCAGTGGGTACACCGTCACGATGTACGAACCCGCTGTCATGTTCCACAGCGACAGATGGCAATAAGTCGCCGTATTCGCCGAGCCCGCACAGGTAACACTGGCGATGACCGTGCCGGCCGCATTGGTCACCTGCACGCCAGCCGTATTCTGGCCACCCCCCAAGATGTTGAGGTCGGTCAATTCGAGATCCAGGTTGTCGCCGTCATTCGCGCTGAAACTCAGGTACACGTTCTGACCACTCGCACTCGTGGCGTAGCGATGATTGCTGCCATCGACGGACAGCGGACCGCCGGCGTTGGAAAGCAAGGTGAGCTGGCCGGTGACGGGCACGCTGTCTGCCGATCCGATCACCACGGTGTAGGTGCCCGTAGTGGGTAGATTCGGCAAGTTGAGAATGTTCGAGTCCGAAGAAAGGCGCAGTGCGTAGTAGTTGCTGAAAGTGGGCGCGGTGGTGTTCGGCGTGTACACGAAGACCGCCAGGAACTGCCCTGACGGTGTGGCGATATTCGACAGCGACAGGGCCACCGATTCGCCTGCCATCGCCGTGAAGCTCACGCGCTCCATCTGGCCGGCGCTCATGTTGATGGCCAGCGGTGCGTTAGGTGTCAAGCTCGGGCCGATGACATCCGGCTGCACGATGGCATTGAACGCCATGGTGCCGCCGGAACTGGGGGCCACCGTCACCCGATACATGCCCGCCGTCATGTTCCAGAGCGGCTGATGGCAATACGTGGTCGTGGTTGCGGAGCCCGTACAGTTGAAGCTGGCGATCACCGCACCGGCAGCGTTGGACACCGTAACGGCCACTTGGTTTTGCGTACCGCCAGTGACGTTGAGGCCGGTCAATTCCAGCTCCATGTTGGCGCCGCTGGTTGCGGTAAAGACCATACCTTCGCTGCGCCATGCCTGAGATGTAGTGATCGCATAAGGCGTCGTATTCACCAAGGCAAGATCGGTTTGCACTGACACACTCAACTGGGCGCCGGCGGTGTCCGGTTGAAAGATGGCCACGTAGTTGCCGGTGGCCGTGAGCGGGGGCAAATGGATCGAGGGCGAGGAGGTCGACACCGTGCCAGATTGGACCAGCACGTTCCCCGGCCCATAGATCTGATACGTGAGGTTGTTCGCCGAGGTGGTGATCGTAGTGAGCTGAAGACTCAGCCAACTGCCTTCCGTCCCGTAAAACAGCACGCCGCCCATTTGCCCGCCCGCACCGATGGCAAGGGAGGCCGGTGCGCCATTAACCGTCGCCGTCGTACCACTGACGAAATTGGCCGGATTGAGCCCACTCGCCAGCACAAACAAAGGTGTTGGACTGAGCGCCACACCGTAAGGCGTGCTGACCGAAACCGTTCCGCTATCGGCCGCAGACATGGCAAATTGCACCTGACTGTCGGAGAACGAAGACGGCGACTGATCGAAGTCACCGACTTGCACCACCGTTGCGCCGGCCACGGGGTTCAAATGGGTGCCAGCGATGGTTACAGATCCCCCGCTAGCCACCGCGATGGGCGTCACTTGGGTAATCGTGGGCGGCACGCCCGTGTCGTCGACGATAAATGGCGTCGCAGTCGTCGCCGTTTGCGTGCCGACCGTCACGCTGATGGGACCGGTCGTGACGCCACCAGGAACCATCACCACCAATTGCGTGGATGAGGCAGAAATGACGGCTGCGACAACACCGTTGAAACTCACGGCATCGTTAGCCGGGTTGCTGTCGAACCCCTGGCCCTGGATGGTGACTTGCGTGCCGGCTTCGCCATGCGTGGGCATGAAGGCAAAGATGGCGAGTTTTCCCGACGAAAGCGGAGCACTGACCTGACTGGCCTGGCCCAATGTGTTATAGCCGTACTGGACACTGGCGCGGTTATTCGCTGTCACTGCGACAACGCGACCGTTGGCGTCGTAGACGTAGTGCGTGGATTGTGCATGCGCCATGCCCCATGCCATGACGCAAAGCACCCCGATAAGGGTTGCGCGGAACAGGTGATCGAGCCGGCCTAAGAGACGCCGTCCTATCATCGATACATATCGTGCACGATCCGCGCGCATATCCCTGTCCGCTCCTCCATAAAGCATGGCAGGCCTGATCTCATTGCCCGCTAAGCTCCATCCTGTCTTGTTAACCGTCATGGTTGATTCCCGCTGTATCCGTAACTGGTCTATGGCTTGTGGATGATGGAAGTGACGACACGCTTATTGCACGGATACCGAAATTTGCCCACTGAGCGGCAAGCCATAGGGACTATCGACAATGATGGAGTAAGCACCACTGACCGGCAGATTGGACAACGTCAGGCTTTGCGTCTGAGTCGTCTGGAAATAGCTGTAGTAGTTGGTCGGCAAGATCGTCCCCACGTCGGGACGGTAAACAACAACGAAAACCGCCTGACCCGCCGGCACGGTGCTCGCACCTGACATCGTGATGGTCGCCGTTTGGCCTGCCGTGGCATTGAAGGTCAACAGTTCATATTGGCCGCTAGCAAGGTTGACGGTCGTTGGTGTGTTGGGAGTAAGCAACGGCCCCATCACCGGCGGATTCAGTGACGGATTGAACGACATCACTCCTCCGCCATTAGGCTGACTCGCCACGACGGAGTAGTTGCCCGCTGCCAAGCCCCATAGGAACACACGACAACTCGATCCGGGATTGGACTGGTAACAACTTCCGCCGGTGACCTGGGTTCCTGCAGCGTTGTAGACGTTGAGATCGACCTCACCACTGGCGGCGGCGGCGATATTGCTTAAGGCCAGCTCAAAACTATCGCCCGCGTTCGCGCTGAATGTCATATAGGCGTTTTGTGCCGGCACGCTGGTAGCCACGTTTTGACTCGTCCCTCCGCCACCTAAGGGCACTACCACGTCGGGCACGAACCTCAAGACCCCACTCATGGGTACCCCGAGCGGCGTGTCCACGATCACGGTGTATGTACCACTCGCGGGCAAGTTGGGAAGGTTGACGGTTTGCGTCGTGTTCGCGTCGAAATAAGTGTAGAAGTTGGTGGGCGTTATCACGCCGGCGCTGGGGCTGTAGATAACGACATACGCCGATTGCCCGGACGGCGTTGTGCTTAAGTTGGCCATGTTTAACGTCACCGGCTGTCCGGCCGTTGCGTTAAAGGTCAAGACCTCGAATTGGCCTTGCGCCAGATTGATAGCGGCCGAAGGCGTGTTGGTGCTGAGCAAGGGTCCCGCTACGGGCGGTCGCAACGTCACGTTGACGGATACGACACCCCCGCTGGCGGGCACCACCACCAGCGACTGCATACCTGTGGCCGTGACGCCCCATACAAAGTCACGGCAACTGGCAGGCGCGGAGGTGTAACACCGGGTCATGTTGATCTGGCTGCCCGTGGTGTCATAGGTGTAGACATCGACCTCGCCATTACCCCCCGTGAGGGTAATGTTGCTCAGCGAGAACTCATAGCTAATGCCAGCCGTTCCCATCGATGGGAACATCAGACGTGCGCTTTGTCCCGATACGGTGGTGCTAAGCCTTACAGGCGTGCCAGGCGCTAGCGTTGCATCCGACTGTACGGCCAATGTCATCTGCGCGCTGCCGCCAGTGGGCTGGATAAGGACCAGATACATGGCTCCCGCGATGAGGTGCGGCAGATGGATCGACGGCGACGCCGCCGATATCGCTCCTTGTTGAACCACGCTACCGCCCGGCCCATAGATGACGTAATTGATGGAACTGGCGGACGTGGTGATGCCGCTGGCTTGCAAACTTACCCATCCGTTGTCAGGCGCAGTGAACATCACCGTGCCCATCTGCCCCGAAGCGCCAATGTTGAGGTTGACACCCGCGCCATTTACGGTGGCGACACTGCTGCTTATAACGCTGGAGGCACTGACACTACTCGATACCAGACCCACCGGCGTCGCGCTGGTCGCCGAACCATAGGGTGTCGTGACCGTGACATACCCCATGAAGGCATCGTTTGGCACCACATATTGCAATTGCGTATCGGATACCTGGGATAGCGAAAGAATGTCACGTCCGCCCATCTGCACCATCGTATCGCCGGCCACCGGATCAAGATGGCTGCCGGTAACGGTGATCGTGGTTCCCACCGACGTCATCACAGGGCTGATTTGCGCGATGGTGGGCGGCGCCCCGGTATCGTCGATCGCAAAGGAGGTGGCACTGGTGGTTGCCTGACCGCCGACCGTCACGCGGATCGGTCCGGTCGTGGCCCCGTTGGGAACGGTGGCAACCAGTTGCGTGGCGGATGCGGAATTAACGGTTGCAACGACGCCGTTAAAGCTCACCGCGTCGTTGGCGGCATAGCTATCGAACCCTTGCCCCTCAATGGTGACTTGCGTGCCGGCTACACCATGCGTGGGCATGAAAGCGAAGATGGCCAATTGACCTGCCGCGATCGGCGTACTGGCTTGACCGGCATAACCCAGCGGGTTGTAGCCGTATTGGACGCTAGTGCCGTTGGTCGCAGTGACCGCGACCACACGCCCGTTGGCGTCGTAGACGTAGCGGCTCGATTGCGCCTGGACATGGCTCGCCCAAGGCAGGACAAGGTAGAGCAGGCAAAGCGCACACGCTTGGAGGAACGCCCCTACGCGGCGTCGAGATGATCGCCCTGCGCCGATTCGACCGTCCTTCCCTTCCGCTATTGCAGCCCTGCCGTTCCCCTGTAACTCCATGTCGCACGTCCCTTATGCCGCTCCCTTGGAAACGGCCAGCCTGAATCAACGTGATACCCCTTAACCCCCGGCGTCCCCTCACGCAGTGTGAAGAGGCCGTGAAACTGCCTAGCCGATCACACCAAACCTCTCGTAAAGAGAACGTGAAGAAGTTCACACTAGGCAGACATACAGCCCATGCGATCTAATGGGGCGCGTGGAGAGCACCGGTGACCAAGTCATCAAGCCCTAGCGCCTCCCATCAGCATTCATCACACGCGGGTCAGGGGACCATGCATCGTTCAGGACGTTTGACGGGTATCGCCGTGCTTGGAGCACTGCTCATGGGCTGCAACCATCCGAGCACCACGACGTCGACGGCATCGACTTCACAGGCCGCGACCGGCCCTGCCAAACCCGCTGCCACCGCTGACGAAAACACCTGGGGCAACTACCTCGCGGAGGTAGGGAAGTTGCATGGCAAGGATGTCGGCATGCGCCCGTACATCTACGTCATTCCCGCGGGTGACAACGTAGCGGCCACTGCCCGTCGCCAAAACGAGACCGACTCGGTCGTGCATAGCATCGGCCCGATCCTCATGCCCGGCGGCATGCTGATCGTCGGTGGTCCCGATCCCACGCAGACCACGGCCTTCCTCGGTGACGTTGCGAAGCACGTGAAACCCGATGCGCTGAAGGGCATCGTGGTGATGGTGGTCAGTGACGGCTCCGAACACGCCGCGGTGGCGAACACGTTAAAAGCAAGCGGCGCGACCGTGCGCTTCGTGAACATGTAATGCGGGACATTGCAGGAGCTCGGCGCAGGATGTCGCTGATACGCGGATTCGGATGGCTCGGTGTTGGCGTGCTGGCGAGCACGCTCGCCGTTTTCGCGTTGCGCCCGGCCGCGCACGGATCATCTGACGCATCGTTGCTTGCGCAACGCATTGCACTGGGCAAGCAGCTCTTCAATGATCCATCGCTAAGCGCCGATGGCAGCGTTCGCTGTGCCTCCTGCCACATGCCGGAAAAGAGCTATACCGATGGACGAGCAACAGCGGTCGGCGTTTACGGACGTGTCGGCACACGCAATACACCCAGTCTCCTCTCCGTGGAACTCGCCAAGGAAGGCGCTTTTTTCTGGGATGGACGACGCACGGTACTGGAACAGGCCGTGCTCGATCCGCTTACCAATCCGGTGGAGATGGGGCTGCACGATCAAACGCAAGTGACGCAGCGGATTGCGCAAAACAGCGCTTACCGCGCAGCATTCGCGCAGGCGTTTCCGACGCACGGCGATGCATTGACGCCGGATGAAGTCGGTGTGGCGCTTGCCACCTATATCCGCTCGCTGACACCACCCGAAAGCGCCTTCGACCGGTATCTACATGGTGATCGCACGTCATTGAATCCCCGCGCGCAACTCGGGCTGGCCCTCTTCCAAGGCAAGGCCAGCTGTGCTGAATGCCACCGGCTCGAAGGTTCCCCGCCGGCGTTGACAGATCATGGTTACCATCGCACCGGTGTCGGGCTCGATGGCATCACGGCGAATTTGCCTGCGCTTACCGAAGGGGTCATCGCACGTTCGCTGCAAGGCAGCGCGATCGGCAATCGTGTTGCCACGCATGCCGACGAGGCGCAGCTTGGACGTTTCAACGTCACGCTGGAGCCCGTGGATATCGGGCTGTTTCGCACACCGTCACTGCGTGGTGTCGCGCACACCGCGCCGTACATGCACGATGGCAGCGTGCCAACCCTTGAGGACGCGATCGATCGCGAGGTGTACTACCGCAGTTTGCAAGCCGGGCCCCCGTTGAATCTGAGCGTGGAAGAACGCCTCGACCTCGCCGAATTCCTGCGCTCGCTTTGAGAGCAACGAACACCGCCCCTCTCACTGTGCGGAGCGCAGACGGGCCTCGGCCAACAGCGCTTGCGTGGCTCGCCACGCATGGCGCGCCGTGCGTGGATCGCGAAACGCCCGCGCATGAGATGTCGCACCATCGATCAGCATGAGGATCACGCCGGCGAGCCGCTTCGTTTCACCGGCATCAAACTCGTCCTGCAAGACACCTTCGATCAAGGCGAGAAGCGCCTTCTTGTGACGCACCGCGACCTCCGACAACTCCGGCTCACTCAGGCCGTATTCGCCGATCGCACGCTCGAACAGGCATCCACTGAAGACTTCGCTCGTAAACCACTCTTCATGCCAGTCGAAAAACGCCTTCAGTTTGGCGTCGACACCTTCCACGGTGGCAATGCGCGCAGTGAGTTCCTCGATCACGCCACGGTGCCTCCATTCGAGCACTTCCCTGGCCAACGTCTCCCTTCCCTCGAAGTTGTTGTACATCGACTGGAAGGCCACGCCGGCCTCCCGCGTAATCTGACGCACACTGACCGCATGAAAGCCGTAGCGGCCGAAAAGCTCCGCGGCTTTACCCAGTACCTTGGTTCGTGCTCTGCGACGGGCGAGTTCGTTTTTTTCGTGGGTGATCGTCATGGTCGTTCCCGGCTGGTGAGCCCCTGACGCTCGTCATCAACGACAACTGCCAGCTCAAGGCATCGTAGTAGTCGCCGCAACTGGCGAGTCGGAGCATACACCCGGCCCATACGGCGGACATGGCACGGGGTTCACGCTTCGCCAGTGGCCGGATCACGTTTTCGAGCCAGCCTTCACCGTGTACATCGTCGACCGTGATGTGCTCGTCGTAATAGCGCGTAATGGACGGCCCGAGGCCAAGGCGGCGGCACCCGGCGATGAGCTTGCGGTACTGCGGCGGATCGAGCAGTTCCGTCGCGGCCATCACGCCCAGCAGTTTGAAATAGTGCTGGCGGTTCAGGGCGCACAGCATGAAGAGGTTGTAGCCACGCAATCCCTGCCAGGTCAGTTGCGAGGCGAAGTCGTCGCCCGAGGGCGCGATGCCCAGATCGGCCAGGAGACGCCGGAACAACTGTACGTGGCTGTGTCGCGGATCGCCCCGCCCGGCTTCGTCCCAGAAATTCGAGGCCAGTTCCTGGCGAGCTTCCGGTGGCGATCCAATCATCGCCATCACGATCAGATCGAAAAACCGGACGTTGAGCGCCGTGTCGCTACGAAAGAATCCTTCGAGCTGCGCACGCGTCGCGTGCGTTTCAAGCATGTCGAACAGCGGATGATGGGACGCCGCATGTGCCTGGACCGCACCGCGCAACGCGTCGATCAATGCGTCCGGCGAGTCGAAGACAGGGGCGGCGCCGATCCGCTGGTATTCGGCCGCCAGCCACTGCCGCTCGATCGTAACGCGCAGCCCGGTCAACAGCGGATCGAACTGGTTGACCACGGCCGGCATCGCCGGATCGGCCACATGCAAGTCGTACAGGGCGAACAATGCCCGATGCACGTCGGCCAAAGCCGCCTCGTTCCGCTCTCCGAAGGCGCGACGCAGCACTGCGGCGAGACGCGCCTGCAATCGCGCCGCGAACCGATCGTCGTCTTGCACGCTCCGATCGACGCGCGGCCACCGAGTCAACGCAACGATCGCGTCACCGATCGGCATGGCCAGCAGTTCGGCCCGTGACACCGATGGCATGAACCTCTTCGATCCGGCCTGCGTTCCCCAATCCGTGAACATCGTGTGGCACCCTCCTCAGTGATGGTCCTCGTCCCGCACGGACTGGATCATGTGTTCTAGACAGACTGTCCGTCTCGTGCCCCTCATATGGCGATGCCGTCTTGGCAAGCACGCACTGCACCCTAACCAGGAAGGGCGAACTTGCCCCATCTTTCCGTAACAAAACACGACGCCTGTCACAAAACTGACACGTAGGCATTGACAGCCCCGGCCGGAAGGTCCGAACTGGCGCCTCACAAAAATGGATCAATCGTTCTAGTCTTTAAAGGCCCTCCCAGGGCCTTTCCGGAGGCGATGCATGAGCGAGACACCGGCAGTCGAGGATGCGGGAGCGGCGCACGGATCGCGGGTCCAACCACACGGTCCTCTATCGCGTGTGGCCGCGAGCCGGGCGATGGTCGCGGCGTTGGCGCCTCGCGTCGTGGGGCAGCATGTGCGGGCCGCGTTGCGCGCCCTTCGCGACGGCGAGGCCTACGGCACGAAAGCGGTGCTGGAACCGACGCGCGACGAATTGCGCGCTCTGCTCGGCGACGCGGCGGATGCGGCGTATGCCGCAGGCGAGCGACCCAATTGGAAACTCAGCGCACTCGTCAGCATCAACCCTTCGTACGGCGCGGTAAAGATCGTCGGCTCGCACAGCTACAACCGCCAGCACGGCGACCCGCGATCCACCTCGACGGTACTGCTCTACGACAAGCTCACCATGCAGGCGGTGGCGATCCTCGATGGCTCGACGTTGTCGGCGCAACGCACCGGCGCCTATGCGTCCGTCGTCATCGATCGCTTGCTGCCCCAGCGTGCGCGTTTTTCAGTGTTTCTGTTTGGCGCAGGCCGCGTGGCGCAAGCCGTCGTCGAGGATCTGCACGCCCATCATCCCGAGCGCATCGACACGCTGTACATCCGAAGCCGCACGCAAGCCAGTGCCGACGCGTTCGTCGCACGGCTCGCGCCGCATGTATCGTTTGCGCTCGTCGCCGCCCCCACACTCGACGCGCTCCCCGATTGCACGTTGATCGTCACCGCCTCGAACGCCAACGCGCCACTGTTCGAAGCCTGGCAGGTCGGCGACGCATCGATCGTGTTGCACCTGGGCGGCGACGAAACGCCCGACGAACTGATCCGCTACATGCTCGAAGCCGGCACGGTGATTTGCGATGACATCGACACCGTCGCGCATCGCCGCTCACAGAGCTTGCCGCTGTTCTTCGCACGCACCGGACGCTCCCTGGAGTCGATGGCCAACGCGTATCAAGTACGCAATCTCTGGCAGATCTTGGACGAGACCACTACGTATCGCATGCCGGCGCTCGTGACGTGCGTGGGCTTACCTGTGCTGGATCTCTATCTCGCCCAGCACGTGTACGAGACGGCACGTGACGCCGAAGCATGTCGGGGCTGACACGTGCCGTGTTCATCGATCGATGGCCGCGCTCAGAAGCGATGGCGCACGCCGGTCGCGACGGTGAATTGCGTGTTGGTCGAGGACGCACCACCGGCCGTCGTCATCGCGGCGATCGGCCGATAGTGCCCGCCGACCAATGTCGTGCCATCACCCAGCGCCTTCTGATACCCCGCCGTCACGTACAACTCGGTGCGCTTGGACAGCAGATAATCGATGCCTACGTTGATCTGGTGCCAGGTGGGCTTGAGGTCCGCGCCGCCGGTGCCGGGCAAACCGGTCGCGCGGCCGTCCGTATAGGTGTAATCGGCCACGATCACCCACGGCGCACTAAGAAGCTGTTGCGAAATTAGTTAAACAGAGACTTTAGACGCGTCCAGCAAATCAAAGCGCAAGCCAGAGACATGAAGGCCTCGTGAACATGAGCATAGCGTTCGTAACGAATCTTGAGCCGTCGAAA